>DATBGF010000423.1:0-2410 GCA_036558145.1 Acidimicrobiales bacterium | reverse complement strand
GTCCGCCGCGAACACGGCCATCCCGGTGGGGGCGGGCGACTGCGCGGTCCAGTCCTTCTCGCCGTGGGCGGCCTCGTAGATGAAGTTGGCGGCCGTCGGGCCGGTCCCGGTGAACCAGTAGATGCTGATGTTGGTGAGGAGCTGGTCCCGGTCGACCGCGTCCTCCGGCAGGGCGAAGGCCGGGTTGGTCCACTCCTGGAACTTCTCGACGATCCAGGCCAGCTGGCCCACCGGCGAGTCGGCCAGCGCGTACGCCAGGGTCTGGGGGCGGGTCGTCTGGATCTGCAGGTAGCCGCGCCCGTCGGCCTCCCACCGGCGCAACACGCCGAGGCGGGCCTTCTGGGCGTCGGTCATGGCGTCGGACTCGTCGGGCAGCATCCCCCCGATCAGCGCCAGCGCGGTGGGATCGGTGGCGACGTGGGCGCCCACCACCGACTCGGGGGCGTGGATGCCCAGGTCGCCGGACACGCCCGCGCCGATGTCGCCGCCGTGGGCGCCGTAGCGCTCGTAGCCGAGCCGCGCCATCAGCTCGACCCAGGCCTTGGCGGTGCGGGTCAGCTCCCACCCGCCGTCGCTCAGCGGGGTCGAGAAGCCGAAGCCCGGCAGCGACGGGGCCACCACGTGGAAGGCGTCGGCGGGATCGCCGCCGTGGGCGCGGGGATCGGTCAGCGGCCCCAGGATCCCGGTCAGCTCGGCCACGGAGCTGGGGTAGCCGTGGGTGACGATCAGCGGCAGGGCGTCGGGCTCAGGCGAGCGCACGTGCAGGAAGTGGATCGTCTGCCCGTCGATCTCGGTCGTGAACTGGGGGAACTTGTTGAGCCCGGCTTCCTGCGCCCGCCAGTCGTAGGAGCCGCGCCAATACTCGGTGAGGGCCGCGAGATACTCCACGGGCACGCCCCGGTCCCAGCCGGTCCCCGGTAGGGCCGCCGGCCAGCGCACCCGGGCCAGGCGGTCCTGCAGGTCGTCCACCTCCGCCTGGGGCACGTCGATGCGGAACTCTCGGATTGCTTCGGTGTCCATGGGCGCACCCTACGAGGGATTGCGGAACATTTGGTTCCGCTATCGGCGCTCATCCCGGGGGCGGAGGCCGATCCTCCCGGGGACGGAAGACAGCCGGTCCGCGGGGCGCATACCCTCGGCAGGTGGACCTCCTGGCCCGCTTCCGAGCCGACATCCGGCGCCCCGAGGCGCCGAGCGATCACGACGACCTGTGGTTCAACCTGGTCGTCCCGGTGATCGTCGTCGCGATCGCCCAGCTGCTCTACACCGGTCCGATCGGCTCGCTGCTGCTGCTCGTGCCCGCCATCGCTGCGTACTGGGTGCGGACCCTGCGGGGGCTGCCCGCCGAGGTCTTCGCCGGCGTGGTGTTCGCCTCGGTGGCGCTCGCCGTGGGGACGTCCGGGGACCTGGAGGGGTCGTTCTTCCTCATCGCCATCGCCGTGCTCTACACGGCCGCGTTCCTGGGCTCGACCACGCGGGCGGCCGTCATCGCCGTGGCCGGCACGCTGGTCGAGTGGGTGGTGGTCGTCAAGGTCGTCCCCGAGGCCGGGATCGTCTGGCAGCCGTGGGCCATGGCGAACGCGTTCACGTTCGTGCTGGGCCGCTCGCTGCGCCATCAGCGGCTGCTCATCGAGAAGCTGGAGGAGACCCGGCGCGAGCTGGCGGATGCGGCGGTGGCCGAGGAGCGGCGCCGGATCGCCCGCGACCTGCACGACCTGGCCGGGCACACCCTGGCCGCGGTGCTGCTGCACGTCACCGGCGCCCGCCACGTCCTGCGCCGCGACATCGACGAGGCCGAGCGGGCGCTGCGCGACGCCGAGGCGGTCGGGCGGGCGAGCCTCGACCAGATCCGGGCCACGGTGGCCGCGCTGCGCGACGACGAGCGGGGCACCGATCCCGCGCTGCCCGGGGCGGCCGACCTCGCCCTGCTGGTCGACGACTACCGGCGGGCCGGGCTCGACGTGCGCTACGACGTCGCCGGTCCGCTCGACGACCTGGACGGACCGGTCGGCACGGCGCTGCACCGCATCGCCCGGGAGGCCCTCACCAACGTGGCCCGGCACGCGCCGGGGAACCAGGTGACGGTGAGCCTGGCCGCCGGGGACGACGCGGTCCTGCTGAGCGTGGTCGACTCGGGCACGCCCGGTGGGGCCGCCCCCGCCAGCGGGCCCCACTTCGGGCTCGTGGGCATGGCCGAGCGGGCCCGGGCCGTGGGCGGCGAGCTGGAGGCCGGGCCGTCGGAGGACGGCTGGCGGGTCGAGGCCCGGCTGCCGGTGCGCCACCACCCGGAGGCGGCCCTGCCGTGATCCGGGTGCTCATCGTGGACGACCAGGCGGTCGTGCGGGCCGGCGTGGCCCGCATCCTCGGCCCCGACGACGGGTTCGAGGTCGTGGCCGAGTGCGACGACGGC
>DATBGF010000422.1:0-2206 GCA_036558145.1 Acidimicrobiales bacterium | reverse complement strand
CGACGAGCTGGGCGGCCGGGTCCTGGTGGTGGGCACCCCGGCCGAGGAGGGCGGCGGCGGCAAGGTGCGCCTGATCGACGGGGGCACGTTCGAGGGCGTGGACGCCGCCCTCATGGTCCACCCCGCCGACGCCGACCTCATGGCCATGGACGTCGTGGCCCTGCAGCAGGCGCACGTCACCTACCACGGCGAGGCCGCCCACGCCGCGGCCTTCCCCCACCGGGGCCGCAACGCGCTCGACGCCGCGGTGCTCGGCTACATGAACGTGGCCGCGCTGCGCCAGCACATCGAGGCGGGGGAGCGCCTCCACGGGATCATCACCGACGGGGGCGACAAGCCCAACATCGTGCCCGCGTTCACCCGCATGGAGTGGATCGTGCGCTCGCCGACCGTGGCGGGCCTGGAGGTCCTCAAGGGCCGCTTCCTGGCCTGCCTGGAGGCCGGGGCGAGTGCCGCGGGCTGCGAGATGGACCTCGAGTGGATCGACCCGGTGTACGCCGACATGATCGACAGCGAGGCCATCGGCGAGCGCTACCGGGCCAACGCCGAGGCCCTCGGCCGGATCGTGCGGCAGCCCTCCGCCACGGCCCGGGTGGTGGGCAGCACCGACATGGGCAACGTCAGCTACGTGGTGCCCTCGATCCACCCCATGATCCGGGTGGCCCCGCCCGGCGTGCCCATCCACACGCCGGCCTTCACCGGCTTCGCGGGCGGCCCCGAAGGCGACGCCGCGGTCCTCGACGCGGCCAAGGCCCTGGCCTTCACGGTGGCCGATCTGTGGCTCGACGGCGGCCTGGTGGACCGGGCGCGCGGCGAGTGGCGGGACGCGGTCGCGGGCCGCGCGGCCATGGTCCCGGGCGGCGCGTGACGGGCGTCCCGGCGCGCCGCGAGCATCCCCGGCCTCCGGGAAGGCCCGGCGTACGATCGTGCTCCCTATGACGGTCTACGTGAGCGAGGAGTTCACCCCCGCCGAGGCCGACGTCCTGCGGCGGTACTTCACGAACCTCGACGGGCCGGTGTTCGCCCTGGTCAACCTGCCCGAGGTGGTCAAGGGGGCGCTGTTCGCCCGCTACTCCCGCTCACCCAAGAGCCTGCGGAGGCTGTTCCTCGACGAGTTCGTGGGCGACCTCGACATCGCGGGCGACGCCAGCGTCGACGCGACCGTCGGCCTCCAGCGGGCCGAGGAGCTCTACGACCGGGTGTTCTTCGAGTACGGCGACGACTCGGTCGCCCAGCTCGGCGGCGTCCACCTGGCCTGCGAGCAGGCCTCGAACCTGCTCACCAAGGTGCTCGAGTGGGGGCGGCTCATGTCCTACCTCGAGCAGTCCACCCGCTACATCGCCTACGACGCCCGCCTGGGCGGGCGCTACCGCTACCACCGCGACCCCGAGGTGCTGGGCAGCTCGCTGGGGCTGCGCTTCGTCGGTGACCTCGACCGCATGTTCGACACGTACGCCGGCATGGCCGAGGTGATGCTCGAGTACTTCCGGGAGCGCTACCCGCGCCAGCCGGGCGACAGCGACTTCGTCCACCGCCAGGCGCTCAAGGCCAAGGCGCTCGACTCCGTGCGGGGTGCCCTGCCGGCCGCCGCCCTGTCCAACGTGGGCATCTACGGCACGGGCCAGGGGTACGAGGCGCTGCTGCTGCGCATGCGGTCCCACCCGCTGCCCGAGGCCCGCAGCTACGCCGACCTGATGCTGGGCGAGCTGCGCAAGGTCATCCCCAGCTTCCTCAAGCGGGTCGACGTGACCGACCGGGGCGTGGCCGCCAGCACGTACCTGGCCACCAACCGCACCGCCACCGACGAGATCGCAGCCCGGCTGTTCCCCCCGGGCGAGGCCGAGGCCGAGGGCGGGCCCCGGGTCGAGCTGGTCGACTTCGACCCCGACGGGGAGGTCAAGCTGGTGGCGGCGATGCTCTACGCCTACACCGACCGGTCCGAGGCGGAGATCGAGCACCGGGTGCGGGACATGACCGTCGACGAGCGCGTCGAGGTCATGCGGGCCTACGTGGGCGACCGCACGAACCGCCGGCACCGGCCCGGCCGGGCCTTCGAGCGCACCGGCTACCGCTTCGACGTACTGGCCGACTACGGCGCCTTCCGGGACCTGCAGCGCCACCGCATGCTGACCCTCGAGTGGCAGCCGCTGTCGCCGCGCCACGGCTACACCCGCCCGCAGGCGGTCGACGACGCCGGCCTCGGCGA
>DATBGF010000421.1:0-15690 GCA_036558145.1 Acidimicrobiales bacterium | reverse complement strand
GTCGGAAACGACCGTGACCATCCCGGTGCTGCTCCCGTCGCTGCGGGACCAGGTGCTGCTCCAGCGCCGCGAGCTGGAGGCCCTGATCGCCCCGCTCCTGGCCCCGACCACCCGGGCCCTGGCCCGCGCCGTGGCCTCCGCCGGGCTGCGCCCCGACCAGCCCGACGCGGTGCTGCTCGTGGGGGGCGCCTCCCGCACGCCGCTGGTGGCCCGGGAGGTCGGCATGGCGCTCGGCCGCCCGGTGGCCGTCGACGCCCACCCCAAGCACCCCGTGGCCATGGGTGCCGCGCTGGTGGCCGAGTCCCTGGCCCCGCCCGCCGCCCGCAGGTCACCCAACGGCGCCGCCACCGCAGCGCCCCCGATGATGGCCCCGGGCGCCGCGGCCACGGTCCCGGCCGGCGCACCCGGCACGCTCACGTCCCCTCCGATCCCTGGCGCGCCGCCGCCGGGAGCGCCCGGTGCGATCCGCTGGGACGCTCCGCCCGGGCCGGCGGGGCCCCCGGTGCGGACCGGTCCGCCCAACGGGTCCGGGCCTCCCGTGCGCCCGCCGGGCGCGGCCACGCCGTGGGGACCGCCGGTGCGGCCCCGGACGACGGTCCCGCGGGGCCGGGCGATCGCGCTCTGGCTGGCCGTGCTGGCCATCGTCGGCGCGATCGGCTTCGCGGCCCGCCAGGCCACCCGGGACAACGACGACGGTGACCGGACCCTCACGACCACCGCCGCCTCGCCCGGCTCCACGGACGCCACCAGCCAGCCCCCGCCGGACCCGGCGGGCGCCGCCCACCTGGAGTGGAACGTCGATCTCAGCGAGGAGACCAACGGCGCCCCCGTCACCGACGGCCAGCGGGCCTACATCGAGGACTCGACCGGGCGCCTGTCCGCCATCGACATGGCCAGCGGCACGGTGGCCTGGGCCACCCGGATCGGCACGGACGGCAGCGGCGTCACGCCCGTCCTCGCGGGCGACGCCATCATCGCCAGCGCCAGCGGCGACACGTACTCCATCCAGGCGCTCGACGCCGCCACCGGCGCGGTGCGTTGGACCGTGACCGACCAGTTCTTCTCCGACCCGCCCGTGGTCGTGGGCGACACGATCGTGGTGTCCTCCGGGTTCGAGGTGCGGGCACTGTCGGTGGCCGACGGCGCCGAGCAATGGGTCGCCGAGTTCGGCGACGACATCCTGTGGACCGCGCTGCGGTCCGCAGGCGACGTCCTGGTCGCCGGTACCAGCGGAGGCACGATGGTGGGCATCGACCCGGCCAGCGGCGACGTCCGCTTCACGACCCTGCTGCCCCGGGGCGCCGACGTCACGATCTGGACCACCGAGGTCGTGGGCGGCACAGCCATCGCGATCGACGACGACGGCTACGTGACCGGCGTCAACCCCGCCACCGGTGAGATCGCGTGGAGCCTCGACGCCGAGGCCTCCTTCGGCGGCCCGGTGGCCGCGCTCGGGCCCGACGCCGCGGTCTACCTCGACTCCGGCGAGATCCTGGTGCTCGACCCGGCCACCGGCACGGAACGGCGCCGCATCTCGAACGGCGCCGGCACCATGCTGGTGCTGCCGACCGACCCGCCGCTGCTGGTCCTGGCCGGGAGCGATTCGCTGCGGGCCCTGGCCCCGGACGGGAGCGAGGTGTGGTCGGCCGCGGCGCCGTTCTACGGCTACGAGCTGGCGTTCGGCGGCGGGGCGCTGATCATGTCGGACAGCGAGGGCCACGTCGCCGGCTACCGCATCGCAGCCTGAGCTGCGCGCTCAGGTGACGAACGGCGGGTAGACGACGTCCATGCCCGCCACCACCTTGCCCAGCTCGGTGCGGTGGCGGGGCGCGAACAGCAGGTGCTGGCGGGCCGTCTGCACGTCCCGCAGCGCCCGGGGCAGCGGGCTGGACGTGTAGGCGGCGCCCCCGCCTCCCAAGGCGTGGGCCTCGGCGGTGACCTCGACCGCGACATCGCAGGCGTGCAGGCAGGCCAGGAAGCTGCGGGCCTGCAGGGCCCGGGGGACCGGCTCGTCCCGGGCGGCCAGGTCGTGGGCCTCGCCGACCGCCTCCCGCAGCGCGGCCCGGGCCGCCCGCAGCCGGGTGTCGGCGCCGGCCAGGTCGGCCATGGCGACCGGATCGTCGCCCAGCTGGCCGCGGCGGGCGGTCCGCCCCTCGCGGGCCTGGCGGGCGATCTCGTCCAGCGCGCCCCGGGCGATCCCCAGCGGGACCGCGGCCAGCGTGGGCAGGAGCGCGGTGTAGATCGGGAGCCGCCACAGCGTCCCCTCGGGCCAGGGGGTGTCGGCGAACGTGCAGGACCGGTCCAGGTCGAAGCCCAGGTCAGCCACCGACACGTGCCGGCTGCCGGTGGCGCACAGGCCGAGGACGTGCCAGGTGTCCTCGACCTCCACGTCGTCCATGGGCACGAAGCACACCCGGGGCACGGGCTGGACCGAGCCGTCGCCGGCCTCCACCAGCGCGCCGAGCCCGATCCAGGCGCTGTGCAGGCAGTTGCTGGCGAAGGGCCAGCGCCCGCTGAGCCGGGGCTGCCCGTCCGGGCCGGGGGTCAGCCGGCCGTTGGGGGCGAACATGGTGGCGTTGCCCTGGTCCGGGTCGGCGAAGACGGTGCGGGCCGCGGCCTCGGGCATGTAGCCGGCGAACAGGTTGCTGCCCGAGGCGATGACGCTGCACCACGCGGTGCTGCCGTCGACCGCGGCGATCCGCTCGATCAGGTCGACGACGTCGAGGACGGGTGCCTCCAGGCCACCGAGCGCGGCCGGCATGGCGAGCCGGTGCAGGCCGCTGGCACGCAGCGCGGCCACCACGTCCTCGGCCAGGCAGCCGTCCTGCTCCTGGGCGCCGGCCCGCTCGGCGACCAGGCCGAGCGCGCCGTCGACTGCGGTCACGACGTCGTGAAGGCCGACAGGCATCCGCGTCAGCCTCTCACCGGAGCGCTCGTGACACCCTGCGAGTTCGTGGCGGTCGCCTCGAAGTCCTCCTGCAGGAGGAGGCTCTCCCCGTTGGGGCAGGTGGGGATGGCGAACGATGCGTCGAAGTCGCCGACCCCGTCGGCCGAGTCGAAGATCGGGCCCACGCTCACCGTCTCCAGCGGCCCGGTGCAGTTGAGCTTGCGCTCGTAGCTCCAGGCCACCTCGATGTGGGCCACGCCGCTCTGGGGATCCTCCGCGTGCACCGTGATCTGGCGCCGCGGCCGGTTGTTCACGAAGACCGTGGTCACGTTCACGATGGTCACGATCGGGGGCGAGCCGTCGGTGTTGTCGCAGCCGTCGGGGTTGCCGTCGTCGTCCTGGTCGGCGCGGTCGTCGAAGCCCGGGCACACGTCGAGGTCGTCGGTGACCGTGTCCCCGTCGTCGTCGAAGTCGCACGAGTCCGGGATGCCGTCGCGGTCGCTGTCCGGGCCCGGGCACGACGTGGTCGGGGTGGTGTCGACCGTGGTCGACGACGAGGTGGAGGTGGACGACGACGAGGACGTGGACGAGGACGAGGACGAGGAGGACGACGACGGGCCGGACCCGGTGCCGCCGGCGGTCGTGGACGTGGTGCCACCGCCCGGCACCGTCTCGTCGGGGCGCGCCGGCCGGGTGTCGCCCGGCGCCGAGCCGGGGACGGGATCGGGCCGGACCGGCGTGCCCGTCGGATCGGGTGCGCCCGCGGACGTGCTGGGTGTCGCGTCCGGGTCATCGGGTGCGTCGGGCGAGGCGCCCGGGTCGTCCGGCTCGGAGGCCGGGGCCGGGGCGGCGATGGCGAGGTCGTTGTCCACGCCCGCATCCGGGTCGGCCGGGTCGTACTTCACGACCCGGCTCACGCTGCCGTCCACGTCGATGACCCCGGCCCGCTCGCTGTCGGGGTCGTTGTAGAAGACGAAGCCGTCCCGCACGAACAGCTCGAAGCGGCCCTCGGCCACCGGCTCGGCGGTGACGACCATGCGGTCGCGGTCCACGTCGACCACCGCCACCTTGCCGGTCGTGAAGTCGGGGACGAACACGCGGCCGCCGACCTCGACCGGCGCGCCCAGCTCGGAGCCGGCGCCCGCCACCGTGACCGCGACGCTGGCGCACCCGCCGGTGGCGAGGTCGCTGACCCGCAGCACGCCCTGGTCGCCGGACACCGCGTAGACCCGGTCGCCCGCGGCCGCGGCCCCGAACCGGATCGAGTCGTCGTCGCCCCGCATGTCGATGCAGGCGCGGGCGGTGGTGCGGCCGTCGGGCCCGATGCGCGCCACGCTGCGGTCGGCCCGGTCCACGACCACGGGCACTCCGCCGGCCACGACCAGCTCGGCGCCGGCCGGGTCGTCGACCACCCGGGCGCGGGTGTGGCGCTCGGGCCCGTCGAACCAGACCAGGTCGCCCGACGTCTCGCCCAGCAGCCACAGGCGCCCGTCCCGGTCGACCACGCTCGACCGCACGCCGTCGGCCAGGGAGACCTCGTCGCCCCGGCGCACGGCCAGGTCGCCGGCGTCCGCCACCGCCACCCGGCCCCGGCCCTCGTCGACCACGTACACGGACCGGTCGCCGGCCCGGGCCACAACCGACCCGGACGCGTCCGGGACGACCTCGGTGGGAGGCCCCGCCGCATACGTGCGGGGATCGACGCGCACCACGGTGCCGCGCCCGCCGTCGACGGCGTAGCCGACCGGGCCGGCCTGCACGGCGGTCAGGTCGGGAGAGCCGTCGCCCACGTCCACCCGGGCCACCACCTGGGCGCTGCTCCCGTCGATCAGCGTCATGAGCCCGACCGTGGACGCCACCCACGCCCCGCCCGACCGCAGGTCCACGCGCACCGGCGGCGTTCCGCCGGCCCGGGCCAGCAGCCCCAGGCTCCCGAGCGCGAGCAGGGGCGTGAGCACGACCGCCACCCTCCGCCTCAGCATCACGGCACTCTAGGGCGAGCTACGAGGCGTCCGTGACAGGCGACGGACCGTGCTGGCCTGGGGCAGCAGCCGCACCCGGTAGTTGATGCCCCGGTCGGCGGACCAGGGCGAGTACGGCGCCATGAGCAGGCCGCAGAGGGCCAGCAGCGCGGTGTCGTAGTTGACGCGCCAGCCGGCGAAGTCGCGCCACGCCTGATCCCGGTCATCCCGCATCGGTACGTGCAACTCGGCCAATTGGTTGCACACATCGTCGAATTCCTCGCGCGTGATGGAGATCGGGTCGGTGGGCGCGGGGTCGGGGTCGTAGCGGATGTCATAGGCCCCGGCGATGCGCCGCAGTGCCAGGTATCCGGAGCGGAGGCACAGTTGGGCTTGCCAGGAGCGGGGCAGGTCCATGGTGGCGACCCGCAGCGCGGCCGCATCGAGCACGGCGCCCGCGGCCGTGATCCAGGAGCGCTGGTGGTGAGGGCTGCGGAAGAACGACAGCGCCAGGTACGAGGTGTGCGACTCCTCCACCTCGGTGAACCACCGTTCCCAGTCCAGCCAGAAGCCGTCGAGGTAGTCGATCCAGCCGATGGTCTTGGCCCGCCTGAACATGGCCACGGGCGTGGGCGGGGTGCCCGCCCGCACGTCGAGCTGGGACACCAGCGTCTCGCGCCGGGAGAAGAGCTGGTACATCGTGGGCAGGAAGCTGATGAGCAGCGCCACCAGCCCGAGGCCGATGGTGGCTTCCACGAACATGGCGACGACGATGCGGGTGTGGTGGTCGACGGCGAAGCCGAGCGTGAGCAGCGAGGATCCGGACTGCTCGAAGCTGTCGCCGGGCCACTGCACGCCGAGCGCCCAGTAGATGGGCATGAAGCCCGCGATCACCAGCGCCACCCAGACCAGCGGCAGGGTCATGAGCGAGAACGGCGCGAACCGGGCCATGATCCGGTCCGCGTCCTCCCACGTCTTCGCCCGCCGCACCCGGAAGTCGAACGGCCGACGGATGGTGACGAACACCCATCGGGCCAGCAGCACGGGCTCGGCCCGGGGCACCACCACCGTCTTGAGCGCCGAGGCGATCGTGCCGAGCACGACGACCGACCCGCCGAGGAAGGCGAGCACCCGGAGCACGGCGGTCATCGCGCCGGGAGCCTATCGGCGGGCCGGACAGACGAAGCGGGGGCCGGGGGCCGGAGCCCCCGGCCCCCGGGTGGGGCGGGTCGGGTCGTAGCGGTCAGGCGGCGATCGGCTCGGGGGCCGGAGGCATGACCGGGCCGCGGCCGGGCTCGTACTCGGGCTCGGGCAGGGTCGTGCCGCCCTCGACGTCCAGGTTGGGCAGGATGCGGTCCAGCCAGCCCGGGAGCCACCAGTTCCAGTCGCCGAGCAGCTTCATGGTGGCGGGCACCAGGACGATGCGCACGACGGTGGCGTCGATCAGCACGGCAGCGGCCAAGCCGACGCCGAACATCTTGATGACCGGGTCCTCGCCGAGCACGAAGGCGGCGAACACGCTGATCATGATGAGCGCCGCCGACGTGATGACCCGGGCGGTGGCGGAGATCCCCTCGATGACCGCGGCGTCGTTGCTCCCACGGGCGAGGTACTCCTCCCGCACCCGGGTCAGCAGGAAGACCTCGTAGTCCATCGACAGCCCGAACAGGATGGCGAAGAGCATCATCGGCATGAACGACACGATCGGCACGGTCTCCTGCACGCCGATCAGGCCGTTCGCCCAGCCCCACTGGAAGACGGCCACGATGATCCCGTAGGCGGCGCCGATGGACAGCAGGTTCATGGCCGCGGCCTTGAGCGGCACGGCGACCGACCGGAACACCATCATCAGCAGCAGGACCGACAGCAGGATCACCGCACCGACGAACCACGGCAGCCGGCTCGCCAGGTGGTCGGACAGGTCGATGTACAACGCCGTCTGGCCGCCCACGGAGACCTCGGCACCGGGCACGCCGGCCAACGCCCGGGGGATGACGTCGTCCCGCAGCCGGTGCACGAGGTCCGTGGTGGCGCCGTCCTGGGGCGAGGTGGTGGGGATGACCCGCAGCACGGCCGCGGTCCCGTCCGCGTTGGCCTGGGCCGGCGCGACGGCCTGGACGCCGGGATCGCCGGCCACCGCGGCCTCCAGCGGGGCCAGGTCATCGACCGCGGCGCCGTCGAGGTGGACCGACAGCAGCAGGGGCCCGTTGAAGCCGGGACCGAAGCCCTCGGCCAGCAGGTCGTAGGAGCGCCGGGTGGTCAGCGAGTCGGGGCTGGCGCCGTTGTCGGTCATGCCGAGCCGCATGCCGAGCACGGGGGAGGCCAGCAGGAGCAGCACGGTGGTGCCGCCGACGAGGTAGCGCCACGGGTGCGCCGCCACCTGGCGGCCCCAGCGGTGCCAGAACGACTCGCGGCCGGCGAGGCCGGCGCCGCGGCGCATGCCGGGCAGGCGGATGGCGTCGATGCGGTGCCCAGCGAAGCCGAGCAGGGCGGGCAGCAGCGTCAGCGCGAGCGCCACCATCACCGCCACGGTGAGGCCGGCCATCAGCCCCATCACGGTGACGGCCGGGATGCCGGCGATGGCCAGCCCGGAGATGGCGATGACGACGGTGGCCCCCGCGAACAGCACGGCCGAGCCCGAGGTGGCGATCGCCCGGCCGGCGGCCTCCTCGACGGTCATGCCGGCGTGCAGGTTCTCGCGGTAGCGGGTGACGATGAACAGGGCGTAGTCGATGCCGACGCCCAGGCCGATCATGGCGGCCAGCACGGGGGAGACCGAGTTCACGTCGGTGAAGGCCGCGACCAGCGAGATGAGGCCGAGGCTGGTGAGCAGGCCCACGAGGGCGAGCCCGATCGGCAGCCCCATGGCGATGACCGAGCCGAAGGCGACGAGCAGCACCACGACCGCGACGAGGATGCCGATCATCTCCTGGCCGCTGGGCGGCTGCTGGGCCGCCTCGGTGGGCAGGTCGCCTCCCAGCTCCATCCGCACCGCGCCGGCCTGGTTCGTGTCGTCCATGGTGGCTTCGAGCCGCTGGTAGGCCGCGTCGCGGATGTCCTCGGAGGGACGGTCGTACTGCACGTCGGCGTAGGCGACGCGGTCGCCGGGGGCCCGCTGCAGCTCGCCGACCGCGCCCACGTCGGGCTGGGCGGCCACCTCCGCCATGGCGGCGTCGACGGCGGAGGCCGCGGCCGGGTCGGACAGCGTGCCGTCCCCGGCCGCGGCGAACACCAGCTGGGCGGACGTCCCGGCCGCCGCGGGGAACTCGTCCTGGAGCACGTCGAGCGCGTGCTGGGACTCGACTCCCGGGACCTCGAAGGCGTCGGACGTGCGCCCGCCGCCGGCCTGGCTGGCCACGATGACGGCGATGGCCACGACGGCCCAGGCGAGCAGGACGAGGCGGCGCCGGCGGACGGCCGAACGGCCCAGGCGGTACAGGAGGGAGGTCATGTCTCCCACGATCTGTCACTTCACTGCCAGTTGTCAATAGAATGCCAAAGAGCAGTAGGGTGACTATCGCCACACCTCTGACATCATGCAGCGATGTGCCAGGTGGCACAGGAGGGCATACTTGCATCGTGAAGAAGGTCGTGGATGCCGCCGCGAGCCTGCGTGAGCGCAAGAAGGCCCGGACCCGCGAGGCGATCATCGACGCCGCACTCGACCTGTTCGAGCGCGACGGCTACGACAACACCACCATCGAGGACATCGCGGCCGCCGCCGACGTCTCGCCGAGGACGTTCTTCCGCTACTTCGAGTCCAAGGTCGACCTGATCATGACCCGCACGGACTCGTCGAACGAGGACATCGGCCCGCTCCTGGCCACCCGGCCGGAAGGCGAGGGCCTGCTCGACTCCCTGCGCGGGGTCATGAAGTCGCTCCTCGACAGCCAGCTGAACGACCCGCTGATCCACCGCGAGTTCCAGGTCATGCTCAGCACGCCGAGCCTGCGGAACATGGCCCGCGAGCACTTCCACGACGAGGAGGCCGGGCTGATCAGCGTGGTCGCCCTCCGCCTCGGGCTCGAGCCGGACGACCTCCGCGCCGAGATCATCGGCAGCATGGTGGCCGGAGCGCTGTGGGCCGCGGTCAACCACTGGGTCGCCGAAGGCGGCGACGTCGAGCGGCTCTGGCCGGTGCTCGACGAGGCCTTCGGGATCCTGGCCGAGGGCCTGGCCCAGCAGGGGGTGCCACCCTCGCGGCTGTAGGGTCGCCGGCATGGAACCGATCGCCCGGCTGCGGGCAGTGGTGCTGGACTGCCCTGATCCGCGTTCGCTCGCGCAGTTCTACAGGGACCTGGTCGGGGGCGAGGTCCTCGATGACGACGACGACTGGGTGCGGCTGCGTGACGGCGGGAACGTGCTGCTCAGCTTCCAGCGGGTCGAGGATTACCGCGCGCCGGACTGGCCGTCCGCCGACAACCCCCAGCAGTTCCACATCGACGTCACGATCGACGGTGCGGCCCGCGAGGAGGCCGAGTCGCGGGTCCTGGCCCTCGGCGCCCGGCGCCACGAGGTCCAGCCGGGCCTCGACGAGGGCGATCCGTTCGTGGTCTACCTCGATCCCGTGGGCCACCCGTTCTGCTTCTGCTGGGACTGACGGCATGGCTGCACCTGGAGGCACCGGGCCCGTCGGGCCGTACCCCGCGCGGGTCGAGGGCGAGGCGGCGCAGGACGACTACGACAAGTTGCGGCGCCGGCTGCTGTGGTCGCTGCCCTACGGCCTGTACGTCGTGGGCAGCCGGGCGGGGGAGCGGCGCAACCTCATGACGCTGAACTGGGCCACCCAGGTCAGCTTCGATCCCAAGCTCATGGGCATCGGGGTGGACAAGCACGCGTTCACCCACACGCTGATCGCCGAGGGTGGCAGCTACACGCTCAACACGATCGCCCGGGAGGACCGGGCCGTCGTGCGGAAGTTCACCAAGCCCGCCGAGGACGATCCGGCTGCGGGCACGCTCAACGGCGTCCCCGTCCACGACGGGCCCACCGGGGCACCGATCCTCGACCAGGCGGTGGCCTGGATGGCGTGCGAGGTCCGCCAGGCCGTGGACTGCGGCGGGCACACGTTCTTCGTGGGCGAGGTCGTCGACTGCGCCTTCGCCCAGGACGAGGAGACGCCGGTCCTGCGCATGGAGGACACCCGCATGAGCTACGGGGGCTGACGCCGTGAGCGGCTTCCCCGAGCAGGGACGGGCCTCCGACGACATCCTGGCCGAGGTCCGGGAGGGGCGCGGCGACGACGCCGACTGGCGGGGCGGGCGCACGTTCAGCCTCGTGTACAACCCGGCCGACGCCACCCTGGAGCACCTCCAGGAGGAGGTCGCCCGCGGGTACCTGCACGAGAACTACCTCAACCCCTTCGCCTTCCCGAGCCTGCTCCGGATGGAGCGGGAGGTCGTGGCCGCCTACGCCGCGCTGGTCGGCGCCGACCCCCGGGCCGGCAAGCTGAGCAGCGGGGGCACCGAGAGCCTGTTCCTGGCCGTCCAGGTGGCCCGCGACCACGCCCGGCGCTCCCGGGGGATCGCCGAGCCCACCGTGGTGGTGCCGGCCACCGGCCATCCGGCGCTGGCCAAGGCGTGCCACTACCTCGACGTGACCGAAGTGCGGGTGCCGGTCGGCCCGGACGGGCGGGCCGACGTGGCCGCCACCGCCGCCGCGGTGGACGAGCGCACGGCCATGGTCGTCGGCTCGGCGCCCTGCTACCCCTACGGCGTCGTCGACCCGATCGCCGACCTGGCGGCGCTGGCCGCCGAGCGCGGCGCGCTGTGCCATGTGGACGCCTGCCTGGGCGGCTGGCTGCTGCCGTTCCTCGAGCGCCTGGGCGAGCCCCTGCCGCCGTGGGACTTCCGGGTCGAGGGCGTGACGTCGCTGTCCGCCGACGTCCACAAGTACGGCTGGTGCACCAAGGGCGCCTCCCTGCTGCTGCACCGCGACGAGGACCTGCTGCAGCTCCAGTACTTCCTCTACGACGGCTGGCCCGGGGGCCTCTACGGCTCGGCCACGACCGCCGGGACCCGGCCGGCGGCGCCCATCGCCACCGCCTGGGCCACGCTCAACCACCTGGGCCTCGACGGCTACCTGCGGCTGGCCGGCCAGGTGCGGGACGCGGCCCGCCGGCTGCGGGCCGGCGTCGAGGCCATCGACGGCCTCACGGTCACCGGCGACCCGATCCCGGCGGTGATGGAGATCGCGGCCGACCGCCCGGAGGTGGACATCGCCGCGGTGGGCGACGTGATGGACGACCGCGGCTGGCACCTCGACCGCCAGCAGGGCGGGCTCCACGCCATCGTGTCGCCGTCGCACGGCCCGGTGGCGGACGAGTTCCTCGCCGACCTGGCCGCCGCGGTGGCCTCGCATGGCGCCTCGCGGGGCGCCGAAGCCCGGTACGGGGGCGTGGGGTAGGCAGTGACGGCCTTCGCCGGCGCGGTGCTGTGCGGCGGGGCGTCGCGCCGCATGGGCCGGGACAAGGCCCTGCTCAGCGTGGACGGCCGGGCGCTGGCCCTGCGGGTGGCCGACACCCTGCGGGCCGCGGGCGCCGACCCGGTCCTGGCCGTGGGGGGCGACCTCGCCGCGCTGGCGGCCCTGGGCCTGGCCGGCGTCCCCGACCAGGAGCCCGGCGCGGGCCCGCTGACCGGCATCCTGACGGCGCTGGCCCAGGCGGCGGCGCCGGTGACCTTCGTGGCCGCCTGTGACCTGGTGGCGCCCTCGGCCGAGGCCGTGACCGCCACGCTCGCCGCCCTGGGGGCGGCCGAGGTCGCGGTCCCCCTGGTCGACGGCCGGCGCCAGTGGATGCACTCGGCCTGGCGGGCCGGGGCGGCGGCGCCGCTGGCGGCGGCGTTCGACGCGGGCGAGCGGGCCGTGCACGCGGCCGTGGCCGCCGCGGGCCTCCGGGTCGTGGACCTCGCGCTACCGGCTGCGGCGGTGGCCGACGCCGACACACCTGCCGACCTCGCGTAGAACCTTGCGGCGGGCACTAGCCTGCCCACCATATGGACGTCCCGGAGATCGACATCGATGAGCTGGCCCGGCTGCACCCTTCCGGCCCGGTGCTGATCGACGTCCGGGAGCCCCACGAGTACACCGAGGCCCACGTGCCCGGGGCGACGCTGATCCCCCTGGCCACGGTGCCGGACCACCTCGACGACGTGCCGGCCGAGGGCACCGTGTACGTGATCTGCGCCGTCGGCGGACGCAGCCGGCGGGCGGCGGAGTTCTACCGGACCAAGGGCATCGACGCGGTGAACGTGGCCGGGGGCACGAAGGCATGGTTGGAGGCCGGGCAGCCGGCCTCGACGGGCTTGGAGCCCTAACGGCCTCGCCCGACCCGCTCCGCTATCGCTGGGTCGACGACCAGCGGACCTTCGACGCCTTCGTCGAGGCGGCGGCGTCGGCGGACGTCTTCGCGCTCGACACCGAGTTCCACCGCGAGCGCACCTACTTCGCCCAGCTGGCCGTGCTGCAGCTGGCGGCGGGCGACGACATCGTGGTGGTCGATCCGCTGGCGGTGGACGTGGCCCCGCTGCGTGAGCTGCTGGAAGGCCCGGTCCCGTGCATCATGCACGCCGCCAGCCAGGACCTCGAGATCCTGGAGCGGGCCTGTGGCATCGGCCCGGCCCACCTGGTGGACACCCAGGTCGCCGCCGGGTTCGTCGGGCTCGGCTCCCCGGGCCTGGGTGTGCTGCTCCAGCGGCGCCTCGGCATCAACCTGGGCAAGGCCGACCGGCTCACGGACTGGCTGCGGCGCCCGCTCAGCGAGGAGGCCCTGATCTACGCGGCGGCCGACGTGGCGCACCTCTCGGACCTGTGGGACTCGCTGCGGGGCGAGCTCGACCGGCGGGGCCGGCTCGACTGGGCGGAGATCGAGTGCGACGAGCTGCGCCGGCGCCACGGCGAGCCCGCCGACCCCGACGTCGCCTGGTGGCGCATCAAGGAGGCCCGGCGGCTGAAGGGCCGGGCCCGGGGCGTGGCCCAGGCCGTGGCCGCCTGGCGGGAGCGCCGGGCCCGCCAGCTCGACCGCCCGGTGCGACACGTGCTACCCGACCTGGCCGTCGTGGCCATCGCCGAGCGCCCGCCCCGCACCCGGGGCGACCTCAACCGGGTCCGGGGGCTGGACGGCCGCCACCTGCGCGGGGGCGCGGGCGAGGAGCTGCTGGTGGCGGTCAAGGCCGGCGCCGAGCTGCGGGAGGACGAGCTGCTGCTGCCGCCCCGCGACGGCGTCGACTCCACGTTCCGCCCGGCCGTGACGCTGGCCTCGGCCTGGGTGAGCCAGCTGGCCCGCAACGCGGACCTCGACGCCTCGCTGGTCGCCACCCGGGCCGACATCGAGGCCCTCGTGCGGGGGGACGGCACGTCCCGGCTGCTCACCGGCTGGCGGGCCGACGTGGCCGGCAACCCGGTCACCCGGCTGCTGCAGGGCGACGCCGCGCTGGCCTTCGACGGCGAGGGCTCGCTGGTGCTGGAGGCCCGCTCCCACCAGCCCCCGCCGCCCTGAGCCGGGCTCAGCCGGGATCCAGCAGCACGGCGCGGTCGGCCCCGAGGGTGCCGGTGAAGGGCTCGCCCTCGCCCTGGCCGTCGCTGGCCACCACCACCCGGCCGCCCACGTCGAGCGCCGCGGCCTCCTCGCCCATGTTGACGGCCACGATCCGGGTGTCCCCACCGGCGGACCGGCGCCAGGCCACCACCCCGGGCGGGGCCTCGACCGGCTCCTGGTCACCCAGCTGCAGGGCGGGGGAGGAGCGGCGCTCGGCCAGCATGCGCCGGTAGAGGTGGACTATGGCGCGGGGGTCCTCGGCCTGGGCCACGACGTTGCGGACGCCGGCGTCGGGCGGCCACGGCAGCCACGGGTCGGTCACTCCCCAGCCGTGGTCCGGCTCCTCGGTCCAGGGGATCGGCGCCCGGCAGCCGTCCCGGCCCCCGGGGTCGACGACCCGGTCGCGCGGGATGGTGGCGTCCTCCAGGCCCAGCTCCTCGCCCTGGTAGAGGACCGGCGAGCCCCGCAGGCCGAGCAGCAGGAACAGCGCGGCCCGGGCCCGGTCCTCGGAGCCGTAGCGGGTGCGGTGGCGGGGGACGTCGTGGTTCGACAGCACCCAGGTGGGCCAGCCGCGGCTCTCGATCCAGCGCTGCGTGTCCTCCAGCGCACGGCGCCAGCGCTTGGCGCTCCAGGGTGCGAAGAGCGGCGGGAAGTTGAAGGCCAGGTGCAGCTCGTCACCGTTGCCGTAGTAGGTGCCGACCCGCTCGGTGTCGAGCAGGAAGACCTCGCCGAGGATCAGCCGGTCGCCCGGGTAGCCGTCGACCAGCTCGCGCATGCCCCGGAGGATCTCGTGCGTCTGGGGCGTGTCGTTGAGGGTGGCGTGGGGGAGCGTGGTGCCCGGCGGGTCGTCGGGTAGCGCCGGGTCCTTGCCCATCCCGTGGGCCACGTCGATGCGGAAGCCGTCGACCCCGCGGTCGAGCCAGAACCGCATGACCCCGTGCATGGCCTCGACCACCTCGGGGTTGGCCCAGTTGAGGTCCGGCTGGGCGGGCAGGAACAGGTGCAGGTACCACTGCCCGGTGGCGGCGTCCCAGGTCCAGGCGGGCGTGTGGATGAAGGCGGCCAGCCAGTTGTTGGGCGGCGGCTCGTCGGGCGAGCCGTCCCGCCAGATGTACCAGTCCCGCTGGGGGTCGTCCCGGGACGAGCGCGCCGCCTCGAACCAGGGGTGCTGGTCGGACGAGTGGTTGGGGACGAGGTCCACCAGCAGGCGCAGGCCCCGCTCGTGGGCGGCGGCCAGCAGGCGGTCGAAGGCGGCCAGGTCGCCGTAGCTGGGGTCGACGTCGCAGTAGTCGCTGACGTCGTAGCCGAAGTCCTTCTGGGGCGACGGATAGAACGGCGAGATCCACAGCGCGTCCACGCCCAGCCACGTCAGGTGGTCGAGCCGAGCGTGGATGCCGTCGAGGTCGCCGGTGCGGGAGGCCCCGCCGGCACCGAAAGATCGAGGGTAGATCTGGTAGAAGACGGCCGAACGCCACCACGGGGAGGACATCCCGCCGACTCTACGGGACGCTCGATTCGCGCCAAGCGTGCTTCTGGTTCGCTTTCCGGCGTGGACGTGGTAGGAAATGGGTCGGGACGCCCCGAGCGGTACGCTGCCGAGGGCATTTGCCGGCCTGGCCGGCGATACACTTTCCCGCCGAACGCAACCTACGTGGGAGCTGGCCCGTGAAGAAGGGTCGACATCGACGATTCGAGGAAGCGCGCGCTCTCAAGCGCAGTAACGACCTCGATCTCACTGCAATCTTTGAACGGGCGGACGCCGAGCCGTGCCCCGAGTGCGGGGCCGAGCCCGGTGACGACCATGCCGCATGGTGCATGGCCGACGTCGCCGACGACGACGACTGACACCACCGGCGCTCAGCGGCGTCGTAGTGCTGGGTGAGCCAGGAAGCTCTCGCTTCGCCGCGCCCGGGCGTCCGAGCGGGCCGACCCGGCCGACCGGACGTAGTCGACGAAGCGGTCGTAGGCCCACGGGCCGACCATCTCGACGATCTCGTCCCGCAGCTCCTCGTAGACCGGCCGCCCGCCGCTGAAGGCGTCGGGCGCGTCCGTGCACCACCAGGCGAAGTCGTGGCCGCCCGCGCCCCAGTCGCGGCGCTTCCACTCGCGCAGGGTGGACGTGACGTGCCCCGACGACTCGTCGGTGGTCTCGACCAGGCGGAGCGGGAGCTGCCAGCACACGGCGGGCTTCCAGTCGAGGGGCCGCTCGCCCGCCTCCAGGGCCGCCCGGTGCAGGGCACAGCCCGGGCCTCCGGGGAACCCGGGCCGGTTGAGGAAGATGCACGCCTCGCCCACCAGCCGGGTGACGA
>DATBGF010000420.1:0-2012 GCA_036558145.1 Acidimicrobiales bacterium | reverse complement strand
CGGACCCGGTTCACATCGCCGACAACGTGTACGTGCTCCCGACGCTGCCGGCGGGAACGGTGACCGAGACCGAGGGCGGCGGCGACAAGGTGCCGATGGGCGAGGCCATCCGGCGCACGCTCCACGACGTGATGGAGGCGGACGAGCGCATCCGCGTGTTCGGCGAGGACGTGGCCGACGCCCGCGAGACGATCCTCGCCGACGTCGAGGGCAAGGGCGGGGTGTTCGGCACCACCCACGGCCTGCAGCGCAGCTTCGGCCGGGCCCGCTGCTACAACACGCCCCTGGCCGAGGCGAACATCATCGGCCGGGCCGTCGGGCAGGCCATCCGGGGCTTGCGCCCCGCGCCCGAGATCCAGTTCTTCGACTACATCTGGCCCGCCATGCAGCAGATCCGCAGCGAGGCGGCCACCATCCGCTGGCGCTCCAACGGGGCATTCACGTGCCCGATGGTGATGCGGGTCCCGATCGGCGGCTACCTGCAGGGCGGCTCGATCTGGCACAGCCAGTCGGGCGAGTCGATCTTCGCCCACATCCCCGGGCTGCTGGTGGCGTTCCCGTCCCGGGCCAGCGACGCGGCCGGGCTGCTGCGGGCCGCCTTCCGCTGCGAGGACCCGGTGCTGTTCCTCGAGCACAAGCACCTGCTGCGCCAGCCCTACACCCGGGACCCGTTCCCGGGGTCGGACCACGTCATCCCGTTCGGCCGGGGGCGCTACGTGACCCGGGGCACCGACCTCACGATCGTGACCTGGGGTGCGACCGTCGAGCGGTCCCGCCTGGCCGCGGCCCAGCTGGCCGACAGCGACGGCGCGTCGATCGAGATCGTGGACCTGCGCACGCTGGTGCCGTGGGACCAGGAGATGGTGGCCGAGTCGGTGAGCAAGACCTCACGGCTGCTGGTGGTGCACGAGGACGTCGTGCGCGGCGGCTTCGGCGGCGAGGTGGCCGCCTGGGTCGCCGACCAGTCGTTCTGGCAGCTCGACGCGCCGATCGGCCGCGTCGGGGCGCAGGAATGCCACGTGGCCTATGCGCCGGAGCTGGAGCAGGCCATCCTGCCCCAGCCGGACCGCATCGCCGAGGCCGCGCGTCGCGTACTCTCGGCGTAGGGGAACGCGCGGGGATTCGGCCGTCAGGCCGTCAGGTCGTCGCGATCCACCAGCCAGCCGAGGAGGCCGGCCATGACGACCACCACCGCGATCGCCAAAAATCCCATGAGAAGGATCTCGTTCATCGTCACCCGCCACCTTGGTTCAGGCCCGCCATGGGCTCGGTATTGCCTTCGCCGCCGGGGAGGGCGGGCGAAAGCCACCGCATCATGCCCCAGGTACCCCGGTGCTGTGTGCGACATTTCGATGACGATCCGCGGCGTGCACCCGCGGTCATCTGGGTAACGTTCGCGTCGTGCCGGGGAATCGCCGTCCGTCGCCCGGGCTGCTGCTGCTCGCGCTGGTGCTGGTCTGCGCCGCGCCGCTCGCGGTCGGGATGGCGACCGGCCTGACCGACGACCAGGCGAAGCAGGACGTCGAGACGGCGGATGAGAGCCCGCAGGCGGCATCGGCGACGAGGTCGGACGACGGCGGGTCCCGCCCTGGGCACGGGCAAGCGGACATAGAGCTGACGACGCCGCCGCCCACGGGGATCGCCGACATCCCGCCCGCGGGCCGGGCGCCCGGCACCACCAGTCCCGCCACGCCCGGCAGCGAGGCCACCACCACGACGACCAGCCGCCCGGCCCCAACGCCCGCCCCGACCGCGCCACCGCAGCTGTCCCCGGTCGATCAGGTGGTGGCGCTGGTCAACGACGCCCGCGCCCACGCAGCCACGCCGTGCGGGCCGGTCCAGCTCGACCCCCGGCTCACCGCCGCCGCCCAGGCCCACAGCGACGACATGGCGAACCGCAACTTCTTCGACCACACCACTCCCGATGGTGTGACGTTCGGCCAGCGCATCACGGCCACCGGGATCTCCTCCCGGTTCACGGGGGAGAACATCGCCAGGGGCCAGCGCTCGGC
>DATBGF010000419.1:0-5328 GCA_036558145.1 Acidimicrobiales bacterium | reverse complement strand
TGGCGCTGGCGGCCGGCATCGAGCCCCAGCTCCGGGCCCTGGCCCGGGGTGAGCTGGAGGCGCTGGCGACCCGCTTCGGCGAGACCGCGGTGCTCACCGTGCGCGACGGCGACGAGGCCGTGGCGGTCGACCAGGTGATCGGCGGCAACGGGGTGGTCCAGATCCACTACCGGACCGGCACGCGCCACCCGGTGGAGGTCGCCGCCAGCGGCCGGGCGCTGCTGGCCGAGAACGCCTCCGGCGCGGTGTTCTCCAGCGGAGAGCTGGAGCCGGGCGTCCGGGGCGTGGCCGCCGCCGTGGTCGACGCCGACGGCCGCCCGATCGCCAGCATCGCGGTCGTCGCCCCCGAGCACCGCTTTCCCCGCGACGACGCCGAGGTCGCCGCCGCAGTGCGAGCCTCGGCCGAGCGGATCAGCCGGGCGCTCGCCCGTGCCGCACCCAAAGGAGGTCGCGATGCCCCACTACCAGCGGGTCGGTGACGTCCCGCCCAAGCGCCACACCCAGTTCCGCGCCCCCGACGGAAGCCTGTACGCCGAGGAGCTGATGGGTTCCGAGGGGTTCTCCTCGGACTCGTCGCTCCTCTACCACCAGCACCCGCCCACGGCCATCGTGGCGGCCGACGCGGTGGGGCACGACGACGTCGCGCTGCAGCCCAACGAGCCGCTGCTCCCCCGCCACCTGCGCACAGCCGAGCTGGCCGAGGGCGACGACCTGGTGACGGGCCGCCACCTGCTGCTCGGCAACGACGACGTGCGCCTGTCGCTGGCCCGGCCCACGGAGCCCAGCGGGCTCTACCGCAACGCCACCGGCGACGAGATCGTCTACCTGCGCACCGGGGCCGCCCGGCTGGAGTCCTCGTTCGGCGCGCTCGACTGCCACACCGGCGACTACGTCGTGATCCCCACCGGCACCACCCACCGCTGGGTGCCCCAGGCCGGCGAGCCGGTCCACGCGCTGGTCATCGAGGCCCGGGGCCACGTGGGCCCGCCGGCCCGCTACCTGTCCGACACCGGCCAGCTGCTGGAGCACAGCCCCTACTGCGAGCGGGACCTGCACGCCCCCGACGCCCCGCTCCTGGCGGGCAACGGGGACGGCGAGCCGGTCGACGTCCTCGTACGCCAGCGCGACGGGCTCACCCGCTACGGCTACGCCCACCACCCCTTCGACGTCGTGGGCTGGGACGGCTGCCTCTACCCCTACCGGCTCTCGATCTACGACTTCGAGCCGGTCACCGGGCGGGTGCACCAGCCGCCCCCGGTCCACCAGACCTTCGCCGGGCCCCACTTCGTGGTGTGCAGCTTCGTGCCCCGCAAGCTCGACTACCACCCGCTGGCCGTCCCCGTCCCCTACAACCACGCCAACGTGGACAGCGACGAGGTCCTCTACTACTGCGAGGGCGACTACACGGCCCGCAAGGGCTCGGGCATCGCCGCCGGGTCGATCACCCTGCACCCCGCGGGATTCGTGCACGGCCCCCAGCCGGGCAGTGTCGAGGCCGCGCTGGGCGCCGAGGCCACCGACGAGCTGGCCGTCATGGTCGACACCTTCCGGCCGCTCCGCCTGGGCGACGCCGCCCTGGCCTGCGACGACCAGGAGTACCCCTGGTCGTGGTCCCGCTCAGGATCCTGAGACGGCGTCCCCGTACAGGCTGCGGTCGACGACGGCGGCGTCGTCCAGTGGGCGCTCGTAGCGGATGCCGCCCACCACGACGAGCGCGCTCTGGATGCGGGTGGTCGTGTCGGCCCGGATCTCCCAGTCGAACAGCGGGGCCGGGCCGCCGGTCATGTCGTCGTCCAGGGCGTCGACCGCCTCGTCGCTCCAGCCGTCGGCCAGGTAGGTGTTGATCGTGCGCACGACGGCCCGCACGTAGGCCAGGCCGGTGGCCCGGTCGGCGGCCATGAGGTGAGGTGCGAAGACCGTGCCCTCGATCGCCTCGCTGGCCGGCAGGGTGCCCAGCAGCATGAGCGCGTCGTTGCCGGCCACCTGGGCGGCCTCCGGCTCGGGCAGCCACGCCATGGAGACCTCGGCGCCGACCAGCCGGCGGGCCGCGTCGGCGGAGGACGTCGGCACGATGTCCAGCGCGTTGAGGGTCAGCTCGTTCTGGTCGAGCACCAGGCCGACCGGGTAGAGCGCGCCGCTGCCGATGCCGCCGCTGACGGCCATGAGCTGGCCCTCCACCGACTTCCAGTGGTCGGGGTCGGGCAGCACGTCGGTGCGGGCCCACAGGCCGGCCTGCGCCGTCGCGGTGTCGTTGGGCGCCCGGGACAGCGGGCCGCCCAGCACCAGCCGGGCCCCGCTGCCCGCCTGGACCGCGTCGAGGAAGGGGGCGTCCACGGTGCCGACGACCGCGTCGATCTGGCCCGCGGCCATGGCCGCGTACGCCGAGGCCTGGTCCATGTCCACGACGTCGACCGTGAGGTTCTCGGCCGCGAACTCGTCGGTCGCCTGCGCCACCAGCAGCGGCGCCGCCGCCTCGGTGGTCTCGGTCAGCGCCACCCGGACGGTGGCGGGCTGGGCCAGCGGGGCCGCCTCGGGCGAGCCGGCCTCGCAGCGCGCCACCTCCCGCCCGATGCGCAGGTCGGTGGGATCGGTGGCCGCGGCGGCGCCGCAGCCCGGACCGGGATCCTGCGGCACGGTCGGGCCCTCGGGCGTGACGACCACCTCGGTGTCCGAGCCCTGCCGGATGTAGGCCACGCCCACCGCGCCGAGCGCCACCACGAGGGCGAGCACCCACAGGATGTTGCGGCGGGTCGTCGACAGCACGGGACGCTCAGGCGGAGACGGTCGCCAGGGCCTGGGAGACGAGCTCGTCGATGCCCTGGTCGAGGTGGTCGCGGCGCAGCAGGCCCCGGGCCACCACGACCGCGCCCCGCTCGGTCAGCACCCGGGAGAAGCGGTCGAGCGCCTTGCCGGCATGGATGGCGTAGGTCATGAACGCCGCCACCTGCTTGCCGTCCACCACGGGCATGCGCTTGATCCGGCCCGCCCGTCCCGGCCGGTGGCCGAACAGCACCAGGCCGTCGACCCAGGTGCCGATGAACACGACGTCCGCCTCGGCCAGCTCCTTCAGGCCGATGTCGGTGATGTCGTAGACGGCCACGTCGACGCCCCGGGCCGCGACCTCGTCCGCGATCAGCTGAGCGGCCCGGGCCGTGTTGCCGGTGAGGCTCTCGTAGATGACGACCGCTCTAGCCACGTTCCGCTCGCTCCAGGGTGCGCCGGGTAACCGGGGGATGTTGTCACAACGGCCTCCACCGCGACCATCCCCGGAGGGCTTGACGGGCCTAAGTACGATCGGCCGCAACCGTCTGCAACCAGCCTCCCCTGGGGACGAACATGCTGTTCCCCACCGTCGCCTTCGCGGTCTTCTTCGTCGCTGCCTTCACCGCCAACTGGTTGCTGCGGCCCCACTTCCTGGTGTGGCGGGCGACGATGGTGGCCTTCAGCCTGTACTTCTACGGCTGGGTCGACATCCGCTTCGTGTTCGTCCTGGTGGGGTCGGCCGTCCTCAACTGGGCCCTGGCCCTGGCCGCGTTCCGGGCCATGCCGCTCGGGCAGCCCACGGCCGAGAGCCGCCGGCTGGTCCGGGTGGCCGTGGCGGCCAACCTGGTGGTGCTGGGGGTGTTCAAGTACCACGGGTTCTTCGTCGAGTCGTTCACCGACGCGCTGGGCGGCCTCGGCCTGCACCCCGACACGCCGGTGCTCGACATCCTCCTGCCCATCGGCATCTCGTTCTTCACGTTCCACGCCATCAGCTACGTGGTGGACGTGGGCCGGGGCGACATCGAGCCCATCGGCTTCGGCGACGTCCTGCTCTACATGAGCTTCTTCCCCCACCTGGTGGCCGGGCCGATCACCCGGGTGGACGAGCTGGTCCCCCAGTTCCACGAGCAGCCCGACCCCCGCAAGCTGGCGGCCACCGAGGCGCTCATGCTCATCGGGCTGGGCCTGTTCAAGAAGGTCGTGGTGGCGAGCTACCTGGCCACCCAGATCGTCGATCCCGCCTACGGCGCCCCCGGAGGGCGCAGCGGCACCGAGCTGCTGGCCGCCACCTACGCCTACGCGGTGCAGATCTACGCCGACTTCTCCGGCTACACCGACATCGCCATCGGCTGCGCGCTGCTGCTGGGCATCCGGCTGCCGGCCAACTTCGCCTCGCCCTACCGCGCCCGGTCGGTGCGCGAGTTCTGGCACCGCTGGCACATGACGCTGTCCCGCTGGCTGCGGGACTACGTGTACCTGCCGCTGGGCGGGGACCGGCACGGCCCCGCCTTCACATACCGCAACGTGTTGGTGACCATGGCGCTGGCCGGGCTGTGGCACGGCGCCGACGTGAAGTTCCTGATCTTCGGGTTGCTGCACGGCACCTACATGGTCGGCGAGCTGGCCGCCGCCGCGTGGGCGGAGCGCAGCGCGCTGCCGGCCGTGCCCCGCCCCGTGTCCGCGGCCCTGCGCTGGCTGCTGACCTTCAACCTCGTGTGCATGGCCTGGGTGTTCTTCCGCGCCGACTCGGCCGGCACCGCGTTCGAGATCCTCGGGCGCATCGTCACCTCGGCGGCCGGGTCCACCACGCTGGTGACCGGGCTGGTCGTGGCCGTCATCGCGGTCACGCTCGCGCTGCAGATCTACCCCCGCCGCCCGGGCCCCGCGGTCCAGGCCCGGTTCTCGTCCCTCGATCCCGCCCTGCAGGCCCTGGTGCTCGCCGGGGGCCTGACGCTGATCAGCGTCCTCGGCCCCGACGGCGTGCCCCCCTTCATCTACTTCCAGTTCTGATGAGCAGACCCACCGGCACCGGACCTCCTCCCCGCACCCCCAAGGGCTGGCCGGGCGACGACCCGACGCTGCCCGACGACCTGTCCGACCTGCGCCACCGCGCCCGTCCGGCCCGGCCGCCGCGCCGCCATCCCCGCGTGGAGGAGCGCCCGGAGCCGAGCCCGGACACCGCCGAGCCCGAGCCGGAGACGGGACCGGAGGCGAAGCCGAGGCCGGTGCGGGCCGAGCCGGTCGAGCAGGCCGACACGGCCGACGGCTACGCGCCGGCGGGGCGGGTGCTGGTGGTCATGGTGGCGGCGCTGGTGCTGGCCATGCTGGTCAACGCCGACGCCCTGGTGGCCCGGGCCGAGCGCCAGGCGCCGGGACCGGGGCGGGACCGGGCGCTGGCCGTGTGGCACCCGGTCCAGGACGTGAGCCACGCCCTCCAGCTCCACCGCCTCCGCCAGTTCGCCGACTGGGTCACCGGCAACGACGACGGCGACGGCTCCCCCGTTCCCGAGCCGGCGCCCGAGACCGCCTCGCTCCCCGGACGCGGGCAGCTGCCCCGGCCCGGCG
>DATBGF010000418.1:0-2030 GCA_036558145.1 Acidimicrobiales bacterium | reverse complement strand
GTGGGGGCGTAGAACGCTCCCCCACAGCCCTCGACCGCGACCGCCTGGCCGCCGGTGGCCACCGCCGCCCCCTCGTCGACGGCGGTGGCCACCATCTTGGCGATCCGCTCGGCCGAGCCGGCCGTGATGACCGGGCCCACGTCGGTGGCCGGGTCCTGGGGGTCGCCCAGGCGGAGCTCGCCCGCCCGCTTGACCACCCGGTCCACCAGCTCGCCGGCCACGTCCGGATGGGCGATGAGCCGGGAGGTCGAAGTGCAGCGCTGCCCCGACGTGCCGAAGGCGCCGAACACCGCACCGTCGACCGCCAGGTCGAGGTCGGCGTCGGGCAGCACCACCATGGCGTTCTTGCCGCCGAGCTCCAGCGACACCAGCCGCGGGCCGGTCTCCATGGCCGCGGCCGCGACCTTGCGTCCGGTGGGGACCGACCCGGTGAAGCTCAGCGCCCCCACGCCCGGGTGCACGGCCAGCGCGGCCCCGGGGTCGACGTGGCCGTGGACCACCTGGATCAGCCCGGCGGGCACACCGGCCTCCACGCAGGCGGCGACGAACGCGTCGCAGCAGGCGGGCGCGTGTTCGCTCGGCTTGATGACGACGCCGTTGCCCGCCAGCAGCGCCGGGAAGATCTTCCAGGACGGGATGGCCACCGGGAAGTTCCAGGGCGTGATCATCCCCACCACGCCGACCGGCTGGCGGGTCGTCCAGCACAGCTTGGAGCCCAGCTCGGACGGCACCGTGTCGCCCCAGGCGGAGCGGCCCTGGCCGGCCACGAACGTGGCCATGTCCACGGCCTCCTGGACGTCACCGCCAGCCTCGACGATGACCTTGCCGGCCTCGCGGGCCACCAGGGTGGTGAGCGCCTGCTTGTCCCGCAGGATCACCTCGCCGGCTGCGGCGATGATCTCGGCCCGGGCCGGCGCCGGCCGGCGGGCCCAGTCCCGCTGGGCTGCGGCCGCCTGGGACACGGCCGCGTCGACGTCGGCGGCCCCGTGCTCCGGGAACTCTCCGACCACGTCGTCGGGGCGGGCGGGGTTGACGGATCGGAACGTCGGCACGGGCGCTCCTCGGGGAGAGGTGAAACGTACGTTTCAGTCGGTCTACTGACCGTATCATCTCATCCATGTCGCTGTCCGAGGTGGCCGAGCGCATCGAGGCCCGCCGCGACGCGCTGTCCCCGACCGAGCGCCAGGTGGCCGAAGTGGTGCTGCGCGACCCCGAGTCGGTCGCGTTCGGCACCGTGGCCCGGGTGGCCGAGGCCGCGTCCACCTCGGGGGCGTCGGTGGTGCGGCTCGCGACCCGGCTGGGCTATCCCGGGTTCAGCGGGTTGCAGGCGGCGGTGCAGTCGGCCATCGGCCAGCAGCTGCGGCCCGCCGTGGAGCGCATCCGGGGCGAGACAGGGTCCGATGTCGTGGACCGCACGCTGCGGGCCGAGGTCGACAACGTGCACCGCACGCTGGCGGCGGTGGGGCCCGAGGACTTCGGCCGGGCCGTGGACCTGCTCGCCGACCGGCACCGGGCCGTCGTGGTCGTGGCGGGCGACGCCGAGACCGGCGTCGGCGCCATGTTCGCCACCGCCCTGGCCCTCGTGCGCGAGGGCGTCACCCAGGTGAGCGGCTCGAACGTGGCCGTGGCCCGGCAGATGGCGGCGTGCGGGCCGGACACGGTCGTGGTGGCGCTCGACCTGCGCCGCTACGAGCGCTGGGTGGTGGACGCGGTGGGCCGGGCCATCGACGCGGGCGCCGCCGCGGTGGCGGTCACCGACAGCCCGCTCTCCCCGCTGGCCGCCCGGGCCGAGGTGAGCTTCGTGGTCAGTGCCGAGGGCGCGGGCGTGTTCGACAGCCACGTCGGGATGCTGGCGCTGACCAACGCGCTCGTCACCGGCACCGCGGCCCGCCTGCGCCGCAGCGCCGCCCGCCGCCTCGACGCCGTGGAGTCGGCGTGGCGCGCGGCGCAGGCCCTGGTGGATCGATAGATTCCGCCCGATGGCGGGAAACCTCGGCGCGACAACGGTCCACGCCCCCAGCGGCATGGTG
>DATBGF010000417.1:0-2307 GCA_036558145.1 Acidimicrobiales bacterium | reverse complement strand
TGGCCGTGCCCGCGGCCCGTCGGGAGGCGGAGCGCAAGCTGCGGACGGTACCGGCCCTGGCCGCCGTCCCGGCCCGCTACCCCGGTGTCACCGCGCTGGCCGACGACTGCGTGGCCGCGGCGGCCGACCGCATCGTGGCCGCCGAGGGCGGGCCCGCCTGGGACGAGGCCGGCTTCGCCCGGCTGGAGGCCGCGGCCCGGGCCCGGCTGGCCCCGCTGGCCGCGGGGGCCGCGGCCCAGGCGGGCGACCTGGTGGCCGCGGCGCTGGCGCTGGAGACCCGGCTGGCCGGCACCCGGGCCGCGGCGCTGGCGCCGGCGGTGGCCGACATGCGGGCCCAGGTGCGCTCGCTGGTGGCGCCCGGCTTCGTCTCCCGCGCCGGGCTGGCCCGGCTGCGCGACATCGGCCGCTACCTGGAGGCGATACGCCTGCGGCTGGACAAGCTGGGCGAGCGCCCCGAGCGCGACCGCGACCTCATGGCCCGGGCCCGCGCCCTGGAGGAGGCGTTCACGAAGGCCCGCGACGCCCTGCCCCCGGAACGGCGAGGCGCCGCCGAGGTCGTCGAGCTGGCGTGGCTGCTGGAGGAGCTGCGGGTCAGCCTGTTCGCCCAGAAGCTGGGCACCGCCCGCCCGGTGAGCGAGCCCCGGGTGAAGCGGGCGATCGCGGCGCTGGCCTAGCCGACGCGGCGCTCGACGCCCGCCCAGTAGGGCTCGCGCAGCTCACGCTTGAGCAGCTTGCCCGAGGGGTTGCGGGGCAGGACCTCGGCGTAGTCGATCGACTTGGGCAGCTTGTAGCCGGCCAGGTTCTCCCGGGCCCAGGCGATGATCTCGGCCGCGGTGGCGTCGTTGGCCTCGATGCCGGGCGCGGGCACGACGATGGCCTTGACCGCCTCGCCCCAGCGCTCGTCGGGCACGCCGATCACGGCGACGTCCGCCACCGCCGGGTGCTTGGCCACGACGTTCTCGACCTCGGCCGGGTACACGTTCTCGCCGCCCGACACGATCATGTCCTTGACCCGGTCGTGCAGGTACAGGAACCCGCCGGCGTCGGTGTAGCCGGCGTCGCCGGTCTTGAACCAGCCGTCGGGGGTCAGGGCCTCGGCGGTCGCCTTGGGGTTGTTCCAATAGCCGGCCATGTTCTGGCGGGACCGGGTCCACAGCTCGCCCACGTCGCCCACCGCCACGTCCTCCCCGGTGGACGGCTCGACGATGCGCACCTCGACCCAGGGATAGGGCCGGCCGCAGGAGCGCAGCAGCGCGGGCTTGTGCACCGGGTCGTGGTCCACCCCGTCGAGCTGGGTGATGGCCCCGGTGGTCTCGGTCAGGCCGTAGACCTGGATGAACTCGCAGCCGAGCGTCTCCATGCCCTTGACCAGCACCGTGTCGGTGATGGGCGAGGCGCCGTAGACGAGCGCCCGCAGCGTCGTGAAGTCGGTGGACTCGACCCCCGGGGTCGCCAGCAGGAACTGGATCACGGCCGGGACCATGAAGATGTTGGTCACCCCGAAGGCGGGGATGGCGGCCAGCACGGCCGCCGGGTCGATGTCGCGCAGCACCACCGTCCGGCAGCCGTGGTGCAGGCCCACCATCGCCCAGCCGGCGCCGGCGATGTGGAACATCGGCATCATGGCGAGGTTCACCGAGTCGGTGGTGAAGCGCCACTGGTCGGCCAGGCCGCCCACGCCCTTGAAGAAGTTGTCCTGCGTGCACATCACGCCCTTGGGCAAGCCGGTGGTGCCCGAGGTGTAGAGCTGGAACGCCACGTCGGTGCCGGCCGCCTCCACGCCCGGGTCCTCGGCCGGATGGTCCGACATCCAGTCGTCGTAGTCCGCCCAGCGGTCGTGGCCGCCCACCGCCACGATGGTGCGGACGCGGTCGAGGTCGGCTTCGACCCGCTCGATGTGGCCCAGGTAGTCGGGGCCCACGATGACCACGGCCGCCTCGGCGTCGGCGATGATCTGGGCCATCTCCGGCGGGGCCAGGCGCCAGTTCACCGCGACGTTGACCGCGTTCAGCTTGGCGAGGGCGAACGTGACGTCGAAGTACTCCAGGCCGTTCTTGTCGATGAAGGCCACGCGGTCGCCGGGCCCGACGCCCGCCGCCCGCAGGGCCTGGGCCACCCGCGACGAGCGCTCGTCGAGCTCGCCGAAGGTGACCGTGCGCCCGGCGATCTCGAGCGCGGGAGCGTCCGGCCGCCGGGCCGCGTGGACCCGGACGACGTCGGCGAGCGTACGGATGGCCGAGAGATCGGCGGTGCCGGCTGAGGCGTTGGTCATGAGGTTGTCCCCCCGGGAGTCGCCCTGGGTCCAAG
>DATBGF010000416.1:0-6137 GCA_036558145.1 Acidimicrobiales bacterium | reverse complement strand
TGTCGGCCGCGGCCGACGAGATCACCGGCGAGCTGGCCCCCGGATCGGTCGAGGTCCGCCTGCGCGGCCGTGACCCCGAGTTCGTGGTGACGACGGCCCCGCCGGCCGGCCGGCCGGTCGAGGACGCGCCCCCTGCGGCGCCGGTCGACGACGAGGAGGGCGGCACGACGCGCCTCACCCTCCGGCTGCCCAACCACCTCAAGCCCCACATGGACGAGGCCGCGGCCCGGGCCGGGCTCTCGGTCAACGCCTGGCTGGTCCGAGCCGTCACCGTCGCCCTCGAGCCGCGGGCCGAGCCCCGCCGGAGCGGCCCGATCGGCCAGCGCTACTCGGGCTGGGTGCGCTGAGCGCCCCGCGCCGTCCCCCCATCCGCGAACCAGAAGCAGAGGAACCCCCCATGCGTACCTTCGAGACCCCCGAGCCCGTCATCGCCACCATCGACGTCTCCGCCCGCCACGTCACGCTCCGGGCGAGCGAGCGCAGCGACACCGTGGTCGAGGTGACACCCACCGACCCGTCCGACGACGCCGACGTCCGCGCCGCCGAGCAGACGATGGTCACGTGCATCCGCGGCAAGCTCGCCGTCAAGGGCGCCAAGCGGCGCAAGGCGACGCTGTTCGGCCGCGGGCCGTCCGTCGACGTCCTCGTCCAGCTGCCCTACGACTCGACCGTCAACGTGGAGTCGTGGGGCGAGGTCACCGGCGAGGGCCGCCTCGGCGACACGCGGGTCCAGACCGCGGTCGGCCCGGTCCGCCTGGAGGAGACCGGCCCGACCCGCCTGCGCACCGCGGCCGGCGACATCACGGTGGCCGAGGTCCACGGCGACGCCGACGTGAGCACCGCGTCCGGCGACGTGCGGATCGGAGCCGTCGACGGAGCCGCCACGGTCAAGACCTCCAACGGCGACCTCGAGCTGGGCGAGGTCACCGGCGACCTGGGCCTGCGCAGCGCCAACGGCGACATCACCGTCGACCGGGCCCACGCCGGGCTCCGGGCCAAGACGGCCCGCGGCGACGTGCGGATCGGCGAGGCCGTCCGGGGCCCGGTCGAGATGCACACCACCTTCGGTGACCTGGAGGTCGGGGTGCGCAGCGGTCCGGCCGTCTGGCTGGACGTGTCCGCCGGTGCGGGCAGCGTCCGCAGCGAGCTCGACCCCTCGGACCGGCCGGGCCCGGGGGACGACACCATCGAGATCCGGGGCCGCACCGGTTTCGGCGACGTCGTGGTCCGCCGGGCGGTGGCCCAGCCCTAGCCTGCGCGCATGACCGATCGCCTCGTCGTCATCGGGGGCGACGCCGCCGGGATGAGCGCCGCCATGCAGGTGCGCCGGCGGCAGCCCGACCGTGAGATCGTCGTGCTGGAGAAGGGGCGGTGGACGAGCTACTCCGCCTGCGGCATCCCGTACTTCGTCGGGGGGTCCGTGCCCGAGGTCGACGACCTCGTGGCCCGGGCCCCCGAGACGTTCCGGGACGAGCACGACATCGACGTCCGGCTGGGCCACGAGGCCCGCGCCCTGGACCTCGACCGCCGGGTCGTCGAGGCGTGGGACCACGAGGCCGGGGCCACGGTGGAGGTCGGCTTCGACACCCTCCACATCGCCGTCGGGGCCCGGCCGCTGCGCCCCGACCTGCCCGGCATCGACCAGCCGTTCGTCCACGGCGTGCAGGCCCCCGACGACGGGCTGCGGCTGGTGGGGGCGCTGGAGTCGGGAGCGCGGCGGGTGGTCGTGGTGGGCGGCGGCTACATCGGCCTGGAGATGGCCGAGGCGTTCGTCCAGCGGGCCTGCGAGGTCACGCTGCTGGAGGCGTCGGACCACCTGATGCCGAGCCTCGACGGCGACGTGGCCGCCCCGCTGGTGGACGCGGTGCGCGGCCTCGGGGTCGACGTGCGGGTGTCGACGCCGCTGGAGGCGGTGGAGGACGGCGCGGTGCAGGCGGGCGGGACGTCCATCCCGGCCGACCTCGTCGTGCTGGGCCTCGGCATCGTGCCCAACGGGGACCTGGCCCGCGACGCGGGCATCGCGCTCGGGGTCAAGGGCGCCGTCCGCGTCAACCGGCGCCAGCAGACCAGCGCCGAGGGCGTGTGGGCGGCCGGCGACTGCTGCGAGTCGTTCCACATGGTGGCCCGGGCGCCGGTCCACATCGCGCTGGGGACCGTGGCCAACAAGCAGGGCCGGGTGGCCGGCATCAACATGGCCGGCGACTACGCGGCCTTCCCCGGCGTGCTCGGCACCGCGGTCACCAGGGTGTGCCACAACGAGATCGGGCGCACCGGGTTGTCGGGCCGCGAGGCCGAGCAGCACGGTTTCGCCTACGTCGAGGCGTCGGTGGAGGGCGAGAGCCGGGCCGGCTACCTGCCCGAGCGCAAGAAGCTGACGCTCAAGGCGCTGGCCGAGCGGGGCAGCGGGCGCCTGCTGGGAGCGCAGATCGTGGGCCAGGAGGGTGCGGCCAAGCGCATCGACGTGCTCGCCACCGCCATCCAGGCGGGCATGGCCGTCGACGACGTCGTCGAGCTCGACCTCGGCTACGCGCCGCCGTTCGGTCCGGTCTGGGACCCCGTCCACCTGGTGGCCCGGAGACTGCTCTCAGAACTGTGACAGTTCACGTAAAGGAAACAGACGCGAATCTGACGCGAAACATCGCGTCAGCATCCTTTCGCCAGCCTTGACCGCCAGCGAAAGGAATGGGGATGGAGTTGAATCCTGGCGATACCGCTTGGATGCTGGCCGCAACAGCCTTCGTGCTGTTCATGACACCCGGGCTCGCGCTGTTCTACGGGGGCATGGTGCGGGCCAGGAACGTGCTCGGCATGCTCATGCAGAACATCTTCGCCATGGGCCTGTTGGGCGTGCTGTGGGCGGCGATCGCGTTCTCGCTGGCCTTCGGCAACGGGGGAGACGGGGGGTTCATCGGGAACTTCGACTACGCCTGGATGAAGGACGTGGGCCCGGCGCTGTCGACCCAGTCGTTCTTCGCCGACACCCTGGCGCTGGCGATCCCGTTCGTGCTGTTCGCCGCCTACCAGATGACCTTCGCCATCATCACGCCCGCCCTCATCACGGGGGCCACGGCCGACCGGCTCAAGTTCGGGTCCTACGCCCTGTTCATCGGCGTGTGGCTCGTGCTGGTGTACGCCCCGATCGCCCACATGGTGTTCGGTGGCGGCTGGCTGGCCGAGCAGGGGGCCCTGGACTTCGCGGGTGGCGCGGTCGTCCACATGAACGCCGGCGCCGCGGCGCTGGCCGTCGTCCTGCTCATCGGGCGCCGCAAGGGCTACCCGGAAACGCCTATGCCGCCCCACAACCTGCCCATGACCGTGCTCGGCACGGGCATCCTGTGGTTCGGCTGGGCGGGCTTCAACGCCGGCTCGGCGCTGGCCGCCAACGGCGTCGCCGGCCAGGCGATCATGAACACCTTCCTGGCCGCCTCGGCCGCCATGCTGGGCTGGCTCGTGGTCGAGCGGCTCAAGGACGGCCACGCCACCACGCTGGGCGGTGCCTCCGGGGCCGTGGCCGGGCTGGTCGCGATCACGCCCTGCGCGGGCTTCGTGGGCGGCATGGCGCCGGTCTACATCGGGCTCATCGCCGGGGCCGTGTGCTACCTGGCGCTCGGCATCAAGCGGGCGTTCGGCTTCGACGACAGCCTCGACGTCATCGCCGTGCACCTGGTCGGCGGCCTGGCCGGCTCGCTGCTGCTGGGCCTCTTCGCCGACTCGGCGATCAACCCGGCGGTGGCGCACGAGGGGGTGTTCCTCGGTGGCGGCGGCAGCCTGCTGGCCGACCAGGCGCTGGCCTCGGTCGTCACGCTCGCCTTCTCGTTCGTCGCCAGCCTGATCATCGCCAAGGTCATCGACCTCACCCTCGGGCTGCGCATCAGCGAAGAGGACGAGCTTGCCGGCCTCGACCTGTCCCAGCACGCTGAAGTCGCCTACGCCGACTGACCGGGAGGATCGCGTTGAAGCTCATCACCGCCATCGTCAAGCCGTTCAAGCTGGACGACGTGAAGTCGGCACTCAAGGACGCCGGGATCGCCGGCATGACCGTCACCGAGGTCCAGGGCTTCGGTCGCCAGGCCGGGCACACGGAGGTGTACCGGGGTGCCGAGTACACCATCGACTTCGTGCCCAAGGTGCGGCTGGAGATCCTGGCCGAGGACGGCGACGTCGAACGCCTGACCGACGTGATCGCCGAGTCGGCCCGCACCGGCAAGATCGGCGACGGCAAGGTCTGGATCACCAACGTGGAGCGGGCCCTCCGCATCCGCACCGGTGAGCTGGACGCCGACGCTTTGTGAACAGTGTGTGACCCGTGCCGCTCTCCCCGGAGAGCGGCACGGGCGCGCCGGTACGCTCGCCGCCAGCGATGACGATCCTCGACACCCGGGCCCAGCTCGCCGCCGACGACTCGCTGGTCGGGCGCGAGCTGTGCGACACCTGGACCGGCGAGGTCGACCGCTGGCTGCGGGAGCTGCACACCACCGCGGTGGAGGGCAGCAACCCCCAGGGCATCGCCCTGGTGGCCGTGGGCGGCTACGGGCGGGGCGAGCTGTCGCTCCAGTCCGACATCGACGTGCTGCTGCTGCACGCCGGCCGGTCCGACATCGGCGAGCTGGCCGACCGCCACTGGTACCCGATCTGGGACGCCCGGCTGAAGCTGGGCCACTCGGTGCGCACGGTCAAGGAGGCGCTGGCCCTGGCGGCCGACGACCTCGACACGGCGACCGGCCTGCTCCAGGCCCGCCACCTGGCCGGGGACAGCGCCCTGACCGACGAGCTGATCCGCAAGGCCGAGCTGCAGTGGCGCAAGCGGGCCAAGCGCTGGCTCGCCGCCCTGGCCGCCCGGGTGCGCGAGCGCCACCAGCAGGCCGGCGAGGTCGCCTTCCTGCTCGAGCCCGACCTCAAGGAGGGGCGGGGCGGCATGCGCGACGTGCACGCCCTGGCGTGGGCGCAGACCGCCCGCACGATCCTGTGGGACGAGGACCACGCCAGCCTGGGCGGCGCCTACGACACGCTGCTGGGCGTGCGGGTCGAGCTGCACCGGCGCACGGGCCGGCCCGGCGACCGGCTGCTGCTCCAGGAGCAGGACGCGGTGGCGGCCGCGCTCGGCTATCCCGACGCCGACGTGCTCATGCGGACCGTGGCCCATGCCGCCCGCACGATCGCCTGGACCAGCGACGACGCCTGGGCCCGCATCGAGAGCTCGCTCGTGGGCCCGCTGGCCCGGGCCCGGCGCGAGCGGGCGCTGGGCGGCGGCCTGGTCCTGCGCGACGGCGAGGTCCACGTGTCGGACGAAGTGGACGTGGCCGGCGATCCGGGCATCCCGCTGCGGGCGGCCGCGGCCGCGGCCCACCACGGCACCCAGCTCGACCGGCGGACGCTGGCCCGGCTGGCGGCCGAGGCGCCCGCCCCCTCGGAGCCGTGGCCGGCCGACACCCGCGCCGCGCTGGTCGACCTCCTGCTGGCGGGGCCGCCCGCCCTGCTGCTGCTGGAGGCGCTGGACCAGCAGGGGATCTGGGAGCGCTACTTCCCCGAGTGGCCCTCGGTGCGCAGCAAGCCCCAGCGCAACGCGTACCACCGCTTCACCGTCGACCGGCACCTGTGGGAGGCGGCGGTCCGGGCCGGGGCGCTCGCCGGGCGGGTCCAGCGCCCCGACCTGCTGGTGCTGGCCGGCTTGCTGCACGACATCGGCCAGGGCGAGGGCGGCGACCACACGGCCAACGGCGTGCGCCTGCTGGCCGGGATCTCGCCCCGCATGGGCCTCGACGAGGCCGACGCCGCGGTGCTGGAAGCGCTGTGCCGGCACCACCTGTTGCTGGCGGACGTGGCCACCCGGCGCGACATCGACGACCCCGAGACCATCGACGCCGTGGCCGCGACGCTGGGCGGGCGCGAGGTCCTGGAGCTGCTGGCCGCGCTCACCGAGGCCGACTCGCTGGCGACCGGACCCGCGGCGTGGAGCGACTGGAAGGCCAGCCTGGTGCGGGCGCTGGTCGCCAAGCTCGACCACGTGCTGGGCGGGGGTGCCGCGGTCGAGGTGGCCGACGAGTTCCCCACCGCGGCGCAGCGGATGCTGCTGCAGGCCGGCGCGCAGGCGGTCGTGGCCGAGAGCGACATGCTCACCGTGGTGACGCCGGACCGGC
>DATBGF010000415.1:0-4068 GCA_036558145.1 Acidimicrobiales bacterium | reverse complement strand
ATGGCGGGCGCCTGGCTGGCGGTGGCGTCCCAGCGGCGCCAGCACGTGGTGCGCTTCACGTCCGTCGAGCTGCTCGACGTGGTGGCGCCCCGCCGGCCCCGCTGGCGGCGCCACGTGCCCGCCGCCCTGTTCCTGGCGGCGCTGGTCGCCCTGGTGCTGGGCTTCGCCCGGCCGGTGCGGGCGGTCCAGATGTCGGACCAGCGGGCCACCGTGATCCTGGCCGTCGACGTGTCCCTGTCCATGCAGGCCACCGACGTCAGGCCCAGCCGGCTCGAGGTGGCGCGCCAGGCGGCCCAGGACTTCGTGGCCGAGCTGCCCGACGACCTCGACGTGGGACTGGTCGTGTTCCACGACGTGGCCTCGGTGGTGGTGGCGCCGTCCCGGGACCGGGAGGAGCTGCTGGCGGCCATCGACCGCTTCGACCTGGGCGAGGGGACGGCCATCGGCGAGGCGGTCATGGCGTCCCTCGACGCCGCGGCTGCGGTGCCCCCGGGCGAGGACGGCGAGCCGGTCCCCGCCCGGATCGTGCTCATGTCCGACGGCGAGACCACGTCCGGCATCCCCAACGAGGACGCGGCCGCGGCTGCGGCCCAGGCCGGCGTGCCCGTCGACACCATCGCCTTCGGCACCCCCGACGGCACGATCGAGGACGAGCTCGGCGAGATCGAGCCGGTCCCGGTGGCGCCCGGCCCGCTGGCCGACCTGGCCGAGACCACCGGGGGCGACGCCTTCGAGGCGGGCTCGCTGGGCGAGCTGGGCGCGGCCTACGACGACATCACCAAGGTGGCGTCGTCCGAGAAGCAGGAGCGCGACGTCAGTGCCTGGTTCGTGGGCGCCGGGATCGGCCTGCTGGCCCTGGCCGGATCCATGTCGCTGCTGTGGTCACAACGTTTACCTTGACCGGGTGGACCCGCTGATCCCCGTCGAGCACGAGACCGAGCGGCTGGTCCTGCGCCGCCCGATCGAGGACGACGTCGACGCCCTCCAGCCCCTGTTCGACGCCGAGGTGGTCCGCTACCTGGACGGCATGGTGCCGACCCGGGAGGACATGTGGCGCGGCCTGTGCGCGTGGGTCGGCCACTGGGAGCTGCGCGGCTTCGGCATGTGGACCTGGCTGGAGAAGGACACCGGTGCGATCGTCGGCCGCGGCGGCCTGTGGTACCCGCTGGGCTGGCCCCACCTGGAGGTGGGCTGGATGCTGGGCCGGGCCTGGTGGGGCCACGGCTACGCCACCGAGGTCGGGCAGGCGGCCCTGGACCTGGCCTGGGACCGGCTCGACGCCGACTGGGTGTGCAGCGTGATCCACCCCGACAACCGCGCGTCGCAGGCCGTGGCCCGGCGCCTCGGCGCCCACGTGGTCGAGTCCACCAGGCTGCGGGGCTTCCCGGTCGACATCTGGCGCCACGACCGGGCCGGGGCGGAGATCGGCTAGGTGATGATCGCCCGGCCGCCCGAGGCGGCGGCCGCGAGGGCGGCGTCGCCGGTGGCGGTGAAGGTCACGCCGGGGTAGCCCGCGTACAGGCGCCAGGCGTCGCCGGCCGGGGCGGTCAGGCGGCAGGCGGGGTCGGGTGACGGGCCCGGGCGCAGGTCCCAGGCGGGCCCGGCCGTGGGCGCGACGGCATGCCAGGTGCCGCCACCTGCGCCGGTGACCTCCAGGTCGACCGTGGTGCCGGGTGGGGCCGGCACGGCGGCCAGCGACGGCGGGAGGGCGTGGACGAACGTGGCGACGACCGCGGCGATGTGGCGGGGGTCGTCCAGGCCGGGGCGGCCGGTGGCATCGCGGATCTGCTGCTGGTGGACCCAGCGCTCCGTGTACTCGCGGGCGACGTCCAGCCAGACCGGGGCGGGGTCGGGGCCGGCCCACCAGACCGGCGGTCCCGGCGAGTCGAGGGACAGGCCGGCGACGTAGGCCTCGAACCAGGCGCCGGCCGTGTCGAGCAGGTCGGCCAGGACCCGGGGTGACAGGCGGCGGGCGGCGTCGACCCACGAGTCGTTGAACTCGTCGAGCCAGCGGGGGACGTCGGCGCCCGTGGGCGGATCCACCCGGTGGCCGTCCCGGCGGCGCGAGACGTTGCCCAGCTCGACGCCCAGCAGGTGGGCGGCGATGTCGGCCACCGTCCAGCCGGGGCAGGCCGTCGGGCGGGACCAGTCCGGCGGGTCCAACGCGCGGAGCAGGGCGACCAGGCCTGAGCGGACCTCGGGGAGGAGTGGGGCGGTGTCGACCCGGAGGAACGCCACGTGCGATGACCTCTCAGGCGCCGGCGGCGACCTTCTCGCTGATCACCTTGGACGACCCACCGGGCTGCATGGTCACGCCGTAGAGGCAGTCGGCCGCCTCCATCGTGCGCTTCTGGTGGCTCACGATGATCAGCTGGGCCTCCTGGCGGAACTCGGCGATGAGGTCCAGGAAGCGGTGCAGGTTGACGTCGTCGAGCGCGGCCTCGACCTCGTCCATCACGTAGAAGGGCGAGGGCCGGCTGCGGAACACCGCGAACAGGTAGGCCAGCGCGGTCAGCGAGCGCTCGCCGCCGGAGAGCAGCGACAGCTTCTTCACGTTCTTGCCCGACGGCTTGGCCTCGACCTCGATGCCGGTGTTGAGCAGGTCGTCGGGCGCCGTGAGCCGCAGGCGGCCCTGGCCGCCCGGGAACAAGGTGGCGAACAGCTGCTCGAAGTTCTCGCTCACGTCGGCGTAGGCGGCGGCGAAGACGCGGACGATCTCCTCGTCGATGGCCCGGATCACCTTGTTGAGCTCGCGCCGGGTGGCCTTGACGTCGTCGAGCTGCTCGGTGAGGAAGGTGTGGCGCTCGGCCAGCGCCTCGTACTCCTCCAGCGCCAGCGGGTTGATCGGGCCCATGACCCGCAGCTCGCGCTCCAGCTCCCGGACCCGCACGGTGGGCGTCATCCCGTCGGCCAGCTCCGGCGCCTCGGCGTTGACCGCCGCGTCGGGCTCGATGTCCAGCTGGGTGCGGCAGAGCTCGATGGACTGCTCCAGCCGCAGCCGGACCTCGGCCTCGTCCAGCTCGGTGCGCTGCGCCTTCTCGCGCCGCTCGGTCAGCGTCTTCTCGGCGGTGGACCGCTCGCGGCGCAGGCCGTCGAGCCGGACCGACAGCTGGCGCTGCGCGGCCGTCTCCCGCTCCCGGCGGGCGGTCAGGTCGACGACGCGGCGCTCCAGGTCCTCCAGGTGGCGTTCCACGAAGGCCCCGAGCCGGTCGAGCGCCACGGTGGCGGCGTCGAGCTCCACCCGGCGCTCCTCGGCCCGGTTGCGGGCGGCCACCGAGCCGGCCAGCCGCTCCTCCACCTCGGCCAGGCGGTTCTGGAGGAAGGCGTTGCGGTCCACCAGCGCGGTGCGGCGCCGCTCGTGGTCGGCGCGCTGGGACGCCACCGCGGCCGCCTGGTCGTCCAGGCGGGCCCGGGCGTCGGCCTGGGCCTGGGCGCGGGCCCGCAGCTCGGCCTCCTCGGCCTCGAGCGCGGGCAGCTCGGCCTCCAGCTCCGCGGCCCGGGTGCGGTCGCGCTCGAGCCGGTCGGCGCCCTCGCCCTGCTGCTCCGCGGCGGCGGCGAGCTCGGCGGCCGCATCGTCGCGGTCGCGCCCCGCCCGCTCCCCCGCGGCCGTCAGGGTGGCGGCGGACCGGCGGCGGGCGTCGAGGGCCGTGGACGCGGCGGACTCGGCCTGGCGGGAGTCCTCCAGTGCGGCGCGGGCCCGCTGGTGCTCGGCGGACGCGGCGTCCGCCGCGGTCCGGGCCTCGGCCGCCCCCGAGCGGGCTTCGTCCAGCGCCGCGCCGGTGGCGCCGGTCGTCAGCGTGGACACGTGCCAGCCGCCGGGACCGAAGCGGCCGCCCTGCCGGGTGACGACGACCGCGCCGGGGTGGGCCAGCGAGGCGTCGACCGCTTCGGGCCAGCCGCCCTCGACCGCCACGGCCGCGCCCAGCAGCCCGTCGAGCAGCGGCCCGACCTCGGGACGCCGGGGGCGCACGTGGTGCAGCACCGGCTCGCCCACCGGGGGCCGGTCCCGCGGGACCGGAGCGGCGCCCAGCGCCAGCACCGCCGCGGCCACGTCGCCCTGGGCCAGCA
>DATBGF010000414.1:0-4663 GCA_036558145.1 Acidimicrobiales bacterium | reverse complement strand
CCGCCACCGAGTCCGTCCGGTCTGCACCCTGGGTGTCATGGTGGCTGCCCTCGCGGGCCTGGCACCGTGGCCCGACTTACCGGCTGCTCCCGTGCCGCCGCCGCCTCCGCCCGGACCCGACATGGCCGACGTGCGGGGTCAGCCCGCCGCCCGCTACGCCCTGGAGGTGGCGGCCGCCGGCGGGCACCACCTGCTGCTCGTCGGCCCTCCGGGCGCGGGCAAGACGATGCTCGCCCGCCGCCTCCCGGGCCTCTTGCCGGACCTGACCGGCCATCGCGCCCTGGAGACGACGTGCATCCACTCGGCCGCCGGCCTACCACTCCCTCCCGGCGGGCTCATTCGCCGGCCCCCGTTCCGCGCGCCGCACCACGGTGCCAGCGCCGTCTCCCTCGTCGGGGGAGGCTCGGGGACGATGCTGCCGGGAGAGGTCAGCCTCGCCCACTGGGGCGTCCTCTTCCTGGACGAGCTAGGCGAGTTCGACCCGGTGGTGCTCGACAACCTGCGCCAGCCGCTGGAGGAAGGCGTGATCCGCGTCTCCCGCGCCGCGGCCAAGGTGTCCTTCCCTGCCCGAGTCCTGCTGATCGGCGCGATGAACCCGTGCCCCTGCGGGGAGGGAGGCGCTCCCGGCAGTTGCCGCTGCTCCCCGGCGTCGCGAGCCCGCTATGCCCGCCGGCTCTCCGGGCCGCTGGTCGACCGCTTCGATCTTCGGGTCGAGGTCGGCCGCCCCGAGGTCGACCACCTGCTCGCCGGAGACGCGGCCGAGTCGACCGCGGCGGTTGCCGCCCGGGTGGCCGAAGCCCGGGGCAGAGCCGCCCAACGCGGCGACCCGGTCAACGCCCAGCTCCCGCCCTGGCGCCTCGACGAGGTCGCACCCCTCGATCGCGCGGCCAAGCGCCTGGTCGAGCGCGCCCTGCGGGCCGGCCGCCTGACGGGCCGAGGGCTCGACGGCATCCGTCGGGTGGCCCGCACCATCGCCGACCTGGCCGGCCACGACGGCGCCATCGACGCTTCCCACGTCAGCGCCTCCCTGGCCCTCCGCGCCGAGCCCACCTTCCTGAACGGCCGGGTCGCATGATCCCGACCTCCGTCCAGAGCCCTCCGGACTCGCCCTCGGGCCCGCTCCCGGACGGCGCCCTTCCGGCCGAGGCGTACGCAGCAGCGTTGGCCGGCCTCCCCGGCATGGGACCGGCCCGGCTCACCGCCGTCTTGGGAGGCATGCCGCCGAGCGACGCCTGGGCGCACATCGCCGCCGGGCGCCTGTGGCGCCGACCCGAGGTCCTGTCGGCCCTCGGGGCCCGGGCCGAGTCGCTCGTCGAGCGCTGGCGCATCGCGGCACGAGCCACGGATCCGGCCGTGATCTGGCACGACCTCGCCGCCTCGGACGTGGAGGTGACCCTGCATGGCCGCCCCGGGTACCCGCCCGTGCTGATCGGAGACATCGAGCCACCGGCCGTGTTGTTCCACCGGGGCGATCCGGGCATCCTCGCCGGGCCGCGGGTCGCCATCGTGGGCACCCGGCAGTGCACGGCCACGGGCGCCGGCGTTGCCTTCGAGCTCGGGCGTGACCTCGCCCGGGCGGGCGTGGTGGTCGTCTCCGGTCTGGCCTCGGGCATCGACGGAGCCGCCCACCGTGGCGTCCTCGCCGCAGACGCAGCTCCGCCCGTGGGTGTGGTGGGTAGCGGGCTCGACGTCGTCTATCCCCGCCATCAGGGCGCTCTGTGGGACGCCGTGGGCCGCACAGGCGTGCTGCTGTCGGAGGCGCCCCTCGGGGCGCGCCCCGAGCGCTGGCGCTTCCCGGCCCGGAACCGCATCATCGTCGCCTGCGCCGACCTGGTCGTCGTCGTCGAATCGCATCAGCGGGGCGGGTCGATGCACAGCGTCGACGAGGCGGACCGTCGGGGGATCGACGTGATGGCGGTGCCGGGCTCGGTGCGCAACGCGGCCGCTGCGGGCACCAACGACCTGCTGGCCGAGGGCCGAGCGCCGGTCTGCTCGGCCCAGGACGTCCTCGTGGCGCTCGGCCTCGGGACCGTCGCCCCCGCGGACCCGCTGGATCGCCGCGCGCCGCCCGACCCGGGCGACGAACCGGTGCTCGAAGCCCTCGGGTGGTCGCCGGTCACGCTGGACCACATCGTGGTCCGCACGGGCCTCACCCTCGCCGTCCTCGCCCCGAGCCTCGACCGCCTGTGCGAGACCGGATGGGTCGCCCGTCGGGGCGGCTGGTACGAGCGCCTGGGCACGGGCGCCGCACACTCGGGCGAACGAGGTGGTCCCGATGGTGCTTGACATCATCGCCGCGGTGCTGATCGGTACCGTGATCGCCATGGGGTGGCAGCTCGACGAGTTCGCACGATCGCTGACGGCCGTGTCGCCCGCCACCCTCGACGCCTACAGCCGCGACCTGCGGTCCTTCGTGACCTGGGCCGAGCGCCTCAGCCTCGATGGGCCGGGTGCCGTGGACCGCCAGACGCTACGCCGCTACCTCGCCTACCTGGCGACCCGGGGCACGGCACGGCGAACGATCGCCCGCCGGGCGTCGGCCTTGCGCCGCTACTTCCGTTGGGCTCGGCGAACCGGGCTGGTGACGGACGATCCCAGCGCCGGGCTCAGCGCCCCCAAAGGCGAAGCGCGCCTCCCGCGGGTGCTGCGGCCCGACGAGCTCCGCCATCTCATCCCCGACGAGCCCGTCCCGGAGGGCGAGGGCGACGTGAAGGCATCGGTCTCGCTGCGAGACACCGCCTTGCTGGAGCTCCTCTACGGGAGCGGGCTGCGGATCGCCGAAGCCACCGCCCTCGACGTCGACGAGATCGATCTGGGGCGGGGACGGGTCACCGTCTGGGGCAAGGGAGGCAAGCAACGCACGGTCCCCCTCAGCGAGCCCGCGACGGACGCGCTCGCGCGCTGGCTGGGGGAGGGCCGCCGGGTGTTGACGACCGATGCGAGCCCTGCGGCGGCCGTGTTCCTCAACCGCCGGGGCCGGCGCCTGACGCCCCGGGATGCTCGGCGCATCGTGGACCGCCGCGCCGCGTCGCCGACGCACCCTCATGCTCTGCGCCACACCTTTGCCACCCACCTGCTTGACGGAGGTGCTGACCTGCGAGTAGTCCAGGAACTTCTGGGACACACAGACGTGGGTACTACACAGCGTTACACTCACGTCTCGAAAGAACGGCTGAGGTCGGTGTTCGACGCCACCCATCCGCGGGCTTAGGGACGCGTACGTGACAGACGTCGACATCCACATTCGCAGGCTCTGGCACGCGTACAGACGCGCGGGCCAGCAGTCGGCCCGCGATCAACTGATCGTGCACTACGCGCCGCTCGTGCATGTGGTGGCGGGCCGGATAGCCGCGAGCGTGCCCCGGTACGTCGATCGGTCGGATCTCGTGAGCTACGGGGTGTTCGGTCTCATCGACGCCGTCGAGAAGTACCAGCCCGAGCGTGGCTATCGCTTCGAGACCTACGCCATCGCCCGCATCAAGGGCAACATCCTCGACGAGCTGCGGTCCAACGACTGGGTCCCCCGGTCGGTGCGGGCCAAGGCCCGGGCCATCGACGCGGCCCACAACACCCTCCGAGCCGAGTTGCACCGGGCCCCGACCGACGGCGAGCTGGCCCGGGTGCTCGACATGACCGACGACGAGCTCCAGCGGGCCATGGCCCAGGTGTCGCTGGTCAACCTGGTGAACTTCGACACGACGCTCAGCGCCGCGGTCGACGGCGAGTCGCCGCTGACCGTCGGAGATGTGCTGGTCGACGGCGGCCCGGCGCCCGGGCACCACGTCGAGCTCGTCGAGACCCGCCGCGCCCTGGCAGACGCCATCGAGCGCCTGTCCAAGCGCGAGCGCGAAGTCGTGAGCCTCTACTACTACGACGGGCTCACCCTGGCAGAGATCGGCGAGGTTCTCGGTGTCACCGAGAGCCGGGTCTGCCAGATCCACGGCAAGGCGGTGGCCCAGCTCAAGCGTCATCTCGACGCCTTGGAGCGGGAACCGGCCTGACGGATCGCCCAGGACCTCGGTCCGGGGCCCGAACCAACCAGTCGCGGGACGTTCCCGCACCTTGACCGCCTTAGCCCGCCCGTCGGGCCAGGCGTGGATCGCGGCGTAGAGCCGCCAGGCATAGCGGCCACAGGCCGCCTCCCGGTAGCCGGGACGCGCGCCCGCGCGCGCCCCGGCCCCTGATCGCCCGGCCGCCCCCTCAGGCGGCGGCCGGGCCCAGCACGTCCGCCAGATCCACGTCACCAAGGGGAACCATGCGCCCCCGTCGCCCGCCCCTGCCCGCCCGCCGACGCCCCAACCAGCCCGCCCTCGTCCGCGTTCCTCAACCCACCGACCGCCCTTTCGCGGCGGCCCCTGACTGCGCCCACGCCCTGCCGGCTGCGGCCCCTACCCCCTGTGTCCAGGTCGGAATCCGACCGCCCGTGGACGTCCCCGGACGGCTGGACGCCGCCCTGCGACGACGCAGCCGCCGCCGACCCAACCGCGGCCGCTGGCGGCCCCGACCGCTCGACCTCGCCCGTTGCCTGCGCGACAGCTGCGCGATCGTGCTCGTCCTGGCGGTCATGACCGCCGGCGCGGCCGCCGCCGATCCGCCACCGAGCTACATCCCGCCGGTCGACGCGCCCATCTCCGACCCGTTCCGCCCGCCGCCCACGCCCTAC
>DATBGF010000413.1:0-2808 GCA_036558145.1 Acidimicrobiales bacterium | reverse complement strand
GCTCGACCCCGACACGTCCACGCCCGCCGAGCAGCCGCCGTCGGCGGACTGGAAGAAGCCGCCCCGCTCCGGGTCGTCGTCGCGCCGGGGCATGGCGCCGGGGCGCTCCAGCAGCTCGGCCTCGAACGCCCGCGCCATGCCGATCCCGTCCTCGTGCATGGGGAAGTCGCCGTAGTCGGCCGCCGGCGGGAACGGCCGCCCGGCGAGCAGGTAGTACTCGTCCGCGGCGAACACCAGGCGCTTGCCCAGGACCGCCAGGTAGACGTCCTGCCAGTCGGCGACCGCGTCGACCACCGCCTCGGCCTCGGCCTGCGTGTGGGGGCGCATGCGGGCCTCGGTGTTGAACCGGGACACGCCGAGGGGCACGACGCACAGCGAGGCCAGCTCGGGGTAGCGGTCGAGGACCCCGGCCAGCGTGTCGTCGAGGACCGCCCCGTCGTTGACGCCCGGGCACACCACCACCTGGCCGTGGACCTCGACGCCGTGGTCCAGCAGGGCCCGCAGCCAGCGCAGGCTGGTGGCCCCCCGCCGGTTGCGCAGCATGGTCGAGCGCACCTCGGGATCCGTGGCATGGATGCTGACGTACAGCGGGCTCAGGCCCTCGGTCACGACCCGCTCCAGGTCGGCCTCGGTGAACCGGGTCAGCGTCGTGAAGTTCCCGTACAGGAAGGACAGCCGGTAGTCGTCGTCCTTCAGGTACAGGCTGCGCCGGAGCCCCGGGGGCAGCTGGTAGATGAAGCAGAACTCGCAGTGGTTGTCACAGGTCCGCACCTTGTCGAACAGCGCCGAGTGGACCTCGACCCCGAGCGGCTCACCGGCGGCCTTGCCGATCTCCACCAGCGACTCCAGCCCGCCCCGGCGGACCTCCAGGGCCAGGTCGGCCTCGTCCACCAGCGAGCGCCACTCCAGCAGGTCGCGGGGCACGTCGCCGTTGATCGAGACGATCTCGTCGCCCTCCGCCAGCCCGGCGCGCGCGGCCGGCGACGCGGGCGCGACAGCGACGACACGGGGTGCGGACATAGGGGTGACAGTCTACGGCCGAGCCTCACCAGTCAGCGCGAACGTCGTGCCGACGCTGTTGGGGATGAACGCGTCGGGGAGCCGCCCGGCGATCGCCTGGCCGGCCCGCCAGCCGGTGCAGTGGGCCGGGACGATCACGTCGGGATCGAGCCGGGCCAGGGCCTCGACGGTGTCGGGGATCACGGCCTCGAACATCGGCCCCCCGAGGTGGAAGCCGCCGATGACCGCGTGGACCGCGTCGACCCCTGTCAGCCGGCGGGCGTAGTGGAGGATGTTCACCACCCCGGCGTGCCCGCAGCCGGTGATCACCACCAGCCCCCGCCCCGCCACGTTGACGACCAGCGCCTGGTCGTCCAGCACCAGCGGGTCGGGCACCCAGCCGCCGTCGCGCTGCGCCTCGTGGAAGGGCATGCCCTGCTCGAACGGGGTGGTGCGGTCGACCTCGCCGGTGATCAGCACGGACCGGTCGAACAGGAACGACGGGCGCCGGTCCTCGACGATCTGGAAGCCGGCGCCCTCCAGCGCGCGGCGACCGGCCGTCGGCAGCTCGAACGGCTCCAGGCCGGGGATGGCGAGCCGCCGCCGCGACCAGAACTCGGGGTGGATCACCACCGGCAGGTTCACCGTCCCCAGCCGCTCGACGAGCCCCGACAGCCCGGTCGTGTGGTCGAAGTGGCCGTGGCTGCACACGATGACCTCGATGTCGGCCGGGTCGCGGCCGAGGCGGCGCAGGTTCTCCACGCACCCCTTCGGGGTGAGGCCGGTGTCGAACAGCAGGCGGTGGACGGTGTCGCCCTTGCGCACCTCGACCAGCACCGAGAACCCGTGCTCGGCCAGCGGCGCGTCGAAGGCCATGCCGCCCTCGACCATCGGCGCCTCCAGCCGGGGCAGCGTCCCGGAGAGGACGGCCGGGAGCCCGATGCGCTTGGCCGGCCCCTGGTCCATGAGCAGCAGGTCCATGACGTTGTCGCACACCGTGAGCACGGTCACCTCGTCGACCGGCTCCAGCGGGAGCACCTCGCCGTCCCACGGGGCATCGGCCGGGCGCGCCTCCACCGGTGGCACGTGGACGTGGCCGTGGTCCTCACACATGGTGGTCTCCTCCCGGGCCCGCATGCCCGTGGTAGCACACCGCCCGTGGGCGGCGGCACCGGTTACTCGGCGTGGACCAGGTCCGGATCGAGCACGCCGCAGCGGGCCAGCCAGCGGCCGATCTCGCCCGAGACGTTGCGGCCGGTGGCGATGGCGGGAGGGTCGTGGGCCGCGGCGATCTTCTCGTTCACCCGCTCGATCGCCTTGCGGGTCGAGTCGCGGGAGCGGCGCAGGCGGCGGGCCGCCTCGTCGTGGGAGCGGGGCTCCAGCGTGGCCGGCCGGGGCAGGCGGGCGAAGTCGCCGTAGTAGGCGGCGATCACGCTGCGCTCCAGCGCGGTGAAGCTCAGCGCCACCGTCGTGTCGAAGCCCGCGGTCGGCTCCTCGTCCTCGGCGTCGGGCCCCGGGGCCGGACCGGCCAGCGCCGCGGGCCCCAGGTGGTCGCCGGTCACGCACACCACGTGGAAGCGGTGGTCGGGACGGCCGATGCTGTAGCTCCAGCGGTGCCGGACCGGGGCCCACGGCCGTCCCGGCTCCAGGGGCACCTCCTCGTAGCCCGGCTCGTAGACCGAGAGCAGCCCGGGCCGCTGGGACACGTTCAGCGTGCTCCAGCGGGTCCCGTCCCAGCGGATCAGCGCGTGGTCCTTGGACACGGTCCAGCGGCCACCGACCAGCTGGTGGCCTACCCGGATGTCGTTG
>DATBGF010000412.1:0-2679 GCA_036558145.1 Acidimicrobiales bacterium | reverse complement strand
CTGATCGCCCGGTCCCGTGCCACCGAGGCCAAGAGCACGCCCGACTTCATGGCCATCAACGCCCTCAGCTCGGCCCGCACGTCGGGCGTGCTGGGGTCGATCCTGCTCAGCGAGCTCGGCTTCCAGGCCCCGGACCGGCAGCAGGCGCTGACGCCCGACGAGTACGGCACCATCGAGCTGTCGGCCGAGAACCTCGACCTGGTCGACGGCGACCTGCTGTTCCTGGAGGTGCGGGAGGACGCCCGCGGCCACGAGGACAGCCCGCTGTGGCCGACGCTGGGCGTGGTCCGCGACGGCGGGGTGGTGGTGGTGGGCAACCACTGGGAGTACGGCGGCGCCACCGCCGCTCGGGTCGTCCTCGACGACATCGAGGCCGCCCTCGACGACCTGGCAGCTCCGTGAGCGAGGGGGCGCTGGGGGACGCCCTCGCCGCGGTGGCCGGGGACTGGTCGCACGTGACGTTCGTGGCCGGCGACCCGCCCGGGGGCGAGGGGTGGATCGGGGTGGACGAGCTGCTCGCAGGGCCGGCCCTCGACCGCTGCGTCGAGGCGATGCTGGCGGGCGAAGCCAAAGGCGCCCGGGACGTGGCCGGCAGCTACCTGTCGGCCTGGCTGGGCGGGATCCTGGCCGGCCCGGTCGCGGCCGCCTTCCGCCGGGACGGCCGGGTCTGGTCCCTGGCGCCCGCTGACCTCGCGCTGCGGCCCCACGCCCTCGGCTGGTTCGACGGCTACGCCGTCCGGCGGGAACGGCTGCGCCGCGTCGACCTGGACTCGTTCGCGGACGAGCTGGTGGCGCTGCTCGCGCCCGTGTTCGCGGCCATCCGCTCCCGGGTGCCCTACGGCCTGGCCGGGATGTGGGGCTCGGTGGCGGACGCCCTCGAGGCCGGCGATCCCGCGCTCGTCGACGCCCTGGCCGCCCGGGTCCCGCGGCTGCGCGCCCGGCCCCGGTTCCAGCCCGTGCACTGGTCCGGCGGGGTCCACCGCACCCTGGTCCGGGGCACGTGCTGCCTCTGGTACAAGGTCTACGAGGGCGAGGCCGACCCCGCGGGCGAGGGCTACTGCACCTCTTGCCCCCACCGCAGTGACGGCTCCCGGGCCACCCGCATGGCGGCCTGGCTCGAAGCCGGCGAGGCCGTGTGACGACCGTCCACGCGACCGCCCCCACCCCCGCCCCGGCGTGCGCCGACCGCAGCGAGGGGCGGACGGAGCCGGGGTTGTTGCGGGGGAGCTGGGCGCGGGCCGGCGGGCTCGCCGTGGCCGGAGGCGTGCTGGCGGTGCTGGTGGGGTGCTCGCTGGCCCTCGGGTCCAAGCCGCTCCCCCTGGGGACCGTGATCGACGCGTTCGTGCACTTCGACGGGTCCAGCGACCACCTGATCGTGCGCAGCCTGCGGGTCCCGCGGACGGTGTTGGGGCTGGGCGTGGGGGCGGCCCTCGGGGTGGCCGGGGTGCTGATGCAGGGCGTGACCCGGAACCCGCTGGCCGACCCCGGGTTGCTGGGCGTCGAGGCGGGGGCGGCGCTGGCCGTGGTGATCGGGATCCACAGCTTCGGCGTCGCCTCGCTGGGCGGCTACGTGTGGTTCGCCTTCGCCGGGGCCGCGCTGGCGAGCGCGGTGGTCTACACGCTGGGATCGGTCGGTCGGGGCGGGGCGACGCCCGTCAAGCTGGCGCTGGCGGGGGCGGCGTTGACCTGGCTGCTGGCCTCGCTGACCCAGGCCATCCTGCTCTTCGACGTCCAGACCTTCGACCAGTACCGGTTCTGGGTCGTCGGCTCGCTGGCAGGGCGCGGCGGCGACGTCGTGTGGCAGGTGGCGCCCTTCCTCGTGCTGGGGACCGGGCTGGCACTGGCGGTCGGGCGGTCGCTCGACGTGCTGGTGCTCGGGGACGACATGGCGCGGTCGCTCGGGATGCGCGTGGCGAGGACGAGGGCCACCGCGACGCTGGCTGTCGTGGTGCTGACCGGGGCGGCGGTGGCCGCCTGCGGTCCCATCGCGTTCGTCGGGCTGACCATCCCGCACGTGGCCCGGGCCATCAGCGGGCCGGGCCACCGCCGGCTGCTGGCGTGGTCGCTGGTGCTGGGGCCGATCCTGCTGCTCGGGGCCGACATCCTCGGGCGGGTCGTGATGCGCCCGGCCGAGCTCCAGGTGGGCGTGGTCACCGCCCTGGTGGGGGCGCCGTTCTTCGTGGCGCTCGTGCGCCGGCGCAAGCTGGCGGCGGTCTAGGCGCCGTGCTGGTCCTGCGCTGGGAGCGCCTCGGCTGGTCCACCCGCGTGCCCATCCGGGCCGTGGTCGTCACGCTGGCGGCCCTGACCGCGACCGGGGTTGTGTTCGTGTGGTCGCTGGCGGTCGGGGACTTCCCGGTGCCGGTCCGCGACGTGATCGCGACGCTGGCCGGCGGGGGCGACGGTGGCAGCACGTTCATCGTGCGGACGCTGCGCCTGCCCCGGGGACTGGCGGCGCTGGCCGTGGGGGCGGCGTTCGGGATCTCGGGCGCCATCTTCCAGCGCCTCGCCCGCAACCCGCTGGCCAGCCCGGACGTCATCGGCGTCAACGCCGGGGCCGCGCTGGCCGCGGTGTTCGCCATCGTCGTGGCCGGCCGCAGCGGGCTCGACATCACCGTGGCGGCGCTCGCAGGCGGGGCGGTCGCCGCCGCGGCGGTCTACGGGCTGGCGTGGCGGGGCGGG
>DATBGF010000411.1:0-3091 GCA_036558145.1 Acidimicrobiales bacterium | reverse complement strand
TGGTGGTGTGGTGCCACGACTGGCCGGTGGTGGCCGCGGGCGTCGGGCCCGACGTGCCCGCGGTCGTGGTGCACGCCAACCGGGTGGTCGCCTGCTCGGCCGCGGCCCGGGCCGAGGGCGTGGCCGAGGGGCTGCGGCGGCGAGAGGCCCAGGCCCGCTGCCCCGGTCTCGAGGTGATCGAGCACGACCCGAGTCGCGACGCCCGCGCCTTCGAGCCCGTGGTCGCGGCCATCGAGGCGCTCACGCCCCGCATCGAGGTCACGTTCCCCGGTGCGTGTGCCTTCGCCACCCGCGGCCCGTCCCGCTACTTCGGCGGCGATGCCCCGCTGGCCGAGCGGGCCCGGTCCCTCGCGACTGGGGCAGTGCCGGGCCGTGGAGCCGGGGCGGGGGTCGGCATCGGCATCGCCGACGGGCCCTTCGCCGCCGCGCTCGCCGCCCGCGCCCCCCAAGGCATCGTCGTCGTGCCACCGGGCGCCAGCGCCCCCTTCCTCGCTCGCCATCCCGTGGCGACCCTGGGCGACGACGACCTCACCGACGTCCTCGTCCGCCTCGGGCTCGGCACGCTCGGCGCCCTCGCCGCGGTGCCGGCCGCCGACATCGTCGGCCGCTTCGGCGTCGCCGGCGAGCGGGCCCACCGCCTCGCCTGCGGTCTCGACGAACGGCCGCCGGCGGCCCGCATCCCGCCGCCCGACCTGGCCGTCACCGCCGAGCTCGACCCGCCGGCCGAGCGGGTCGACATCGCGGCGTTCGTGGCCAAGCGCCTGGCCGACGACCTCCACCAGCGGCTGGCCGCCGACGGCCTGGCCTGCACGTGCGTGCTCATCACCGCCGAGACCGAGAACGGCGAGCGGCTCGAGCGGGCTTGGCGCGACCAGGGCGCCCTCACCCCCGGCGCCGTCGCCGACCGGGTCCGGTGGCAGCTCGACGGCTGGCTCAACGGATCGGCCGCGGCCCGACCCACCGCCGGCATCGCGATGCTCCGCCTCGCCCCCGACGAGGTGCTGCCCGCCCGTGGTCGCCAGCTCGGGTTCTGGGGCGGGGTGGCCGATGCCGGGGAGCGGGCCGCCCGGGCCCTCTCCCGGGTCGAGGGGCTGCTCGGTCCCGGCGCGGTCACCGTGGCCGAGCGCCGGGGCGGTCGGGGGCCGGGGGAGCAGATCGGGCTCGTCCCCGTCGCGGCCGTCGACCTCGGCGCGCCCCGTCCCGCGGCCGCCGCTGCCTGGATCCAGGAGCCGTGGCCCGGACGCATCCCCGCCCCGTCACCCGCGGTCGTGCCCACCGAGCCCCCCCAGGCCGAGGTGGTCGACGGCGACGGCGAGCCGGTGGGCGTGAGCGGCCGGGGCACGGTCACCGCCGAGCCCGCCCAGGTGTCGGTGGCCGGCGGCCCGTGGCTCGACGTGGCCGCCTGGGCCGGCCCGTGGCCCGCCGAGGAGCGCTGGTGGGATCCGCACGCCCACCGGCGCCGAGCCCGCCTCCAGGTCGTCACCGCCGACGGTGTCGCCCGCCTGGTGGTCCGCGAGCGCGGAGCGTGGTGGCAGGAAGCCGTCTACGACTGAGGGACGCTGAACCTCCTGGCCAGCGGGCAACTCGTCCGATCGGTGTTTCGCGGCGGGCTCGGTGGGTACCCCACTGGATGGGGGTGACGGCGCTCCGCCCGGCGCCGTCGCCCCCCTCACGCGTCTCGCCAACTGGCAGCTGCGGGGCGGCGAACGCCGCCTCCGCGCTGCCAGTTGACCGGTGGCTGCCAGTTGAGGGCTAGGCGGCGATGGCGGCGAGCTGGCGACCCATGAGGTCGCAGAAGTTGTCGCAGTAGAACCGCTGGCGGACCTCGTCGGACGCGTCGGCGAGCGACGCCTCGAACCGCTCGACGGGCTTGCGGCCGCCCTCGACGTGCGGGTAGTCGGACGAGAACAGGCACACCTCGGGCCCGGTCTGGCCGACGATCCAGCCCACGTCCTCAGTGGGATACGGCGTGACGCGGACCTGGCGCCGCACGTACTCGGTCGGCCGCAGCGACAGCTGGTGCAGCCGCTCCTCGTGCCGGTGGAACGCCTCGACCGCGGACTCCATCTGCCGCATCCACCCCGGCACCCAGATGGCGCCCTGCTCGATCACGCCGACCCGCAGGTCGGGATGGCGCTCGAGCACTCCGTCGAAGATCATCGTCGCCAGTGTCTGCATGGGCGGACCGGGGATCGCCATGTAGTCGACGGACCGGAAGTTCTCGTCGCCCCCGTGAAAGTCGGGCACCGGCGGCCCGCCGTTGTCGAAGTACTTCGGGTCGAGGAGCTGCCCGCCGCCGCCCACGTGGAAGAGGATCGGCAGCCCGGCCTCCTCCGCCGTCGCCCACACCGGGTCGAGCCCGGTGTGGCTCGGCGAGTGGTGCCGCGGGCAGGCCGACGGGACGAGGAGCGCCGCGGCACCGAGGTCCACGGCCTCCCGGGCGGCGGCGGCCGAGCGGGCGAAGTCGGCGAGCGGCACGTAGCAGGTGGGCAGCAGCCGGCGGTCGACCGAGCAGAACTCCACCATCGCCCGGTTGTGGGCCTGGGCCACGCCGTACGCGAGGTCGAGGTCGTCCTCGTGCTCGAGCCGGTTCATCACCCCGTTGTGGAAGGTGTTGAACACCAGCTGGCTGGCGAAGCCGAGCAGGTCGAGGGCCAGCGGGCGGTCCTCCCGGATGAAGGAGCCCGTGGCCTTCCAGTTCTTGCGCATCATGATCTCGGCCTCGTCGCGCGCCCGGAACTCGGGGTCGGCGTGACGGGCGCGGAAGTGGGCGACGACGTCGATGTCGGACGCGCCGTCCGGTGGCGCCTCGCCCGCGAAGGCCTCGACGGTCGGCGGCTTGTAGAGCGGCTTCAGCCGGTCGCGGATGCCGGGGTCGGCATGGGGCAGCAGCCAGTCGGGCGGCTCCATGACATGCGAGTCGGCATCGTGGACGACGCGGCCTTCGACGTACGGCATGGCCGCGGAGCCTACGTGGCGGCGTTCGGTGTCAGCCCATCGCGACGGAGACCGACACCGCTCGGCTGGCCCCGCCGTAGAGCCCGAACGGCGTGCCGCTCGGCTCGAGCTGGAACATGGTCACAGGCGCCCC
>DATBGF010000410.1:0-5895 GCA_036558145.1 Acidimicrobiales bacterium | reverse complement strand
ATCGGGCTCCGGAACCGGGACGTCATCGGGATCGACCAGATCTGCTTCGAGACCGACTACCCACACGCCGATTCGACGTTCCCGCACTCGAAGAAGGTCGCCCACGACATCTGCACCCAGGCCGGACTCGACGAGACCGAGACCTGGAAGCTGCTGCGGGGCAACGCCATCTCCGCCTTCGGCCTCGAGCGCTTCGGCATCACGGAGTGAGCATGACGACTGACGACGCCGACCTCGGCGGCGAGGTCCGGCTGGGGAGCGCGCTGTTCACCCTGGTCGAGCCCCACCGGGGCCACGAGGTCGCCTACAACCGCTGGTACGAGCGGGACCACTTCTACGCCGGCTGCATGATCGGCGCGTGGTACTTCGCCGGGCGGCGCTGGGTGTGCACCCGCGACCTCAAGGACATGCGCCTGGGCGGCGATGCCCCGCTGTTCGGCGACGACCGGCTCGGCTCGTACCTGGCGCTGTACTGGACGCTCAAGGGCCGCTTCCGGGAGAACACCGACTGGTCGACCCGCCAGGTCCACTGGCTGCACCGCAACGGCCGGATGTTCCCCGAGCGCGACCACATCCACACGTTCCTCTACCTCTACAACGGCGCCGATGCCCGCGACGCCGACGGCGTCCCGGCCGAGCTGGCCCTCGACCACCCCTTCGCCGGCCTGGCCGCAGTGGTCGTCGAGCGCACGAGCGACGACGACCCCCCGCCCCGCCCCGACCTGGCGGGCGACTCGCCGGTGGCACTGGTGCTGAGCTTCCGGGCCGTCCCCATGCCCGCCGACGCGCCGGTCACCCAGCCCGGCGCCGAGGGCATCGAGCATCGGGAGCTGCAGCTGTGGTTCGCCGACGCCGAGCCCACGTCCTGGTGGTCCGCGGTCGGGGGCTACGCGGCGGCGGTCGAGGCCTCGGGCACCGGCACCGTCCGCTGGGCGTCGCCCTTCATCCCCACAGTGCCCGGCACCGACCGCTACACCGACGAGCTCTGGTAGCGCCTAGTCCGCCACCCAGCAGCCCGCGATGTGGTCGTCGACCACGCCGGACGCCTGCATGAAGGCGTAGGCCACGGTCGGGCCGACGAAGCGGAAGCCGGACGCCTTCAGCTCCTTGGCCAGCGCCTGGGAGGTCGGCGTGGCGGCGGGGATGTCGGCCATGGTGCGGAAGCGGCCGGGCGGGCGCTCGCCGGGCGGCGGGGTGTGGGCGAACACCAGGTCGACCAGGGTGCGGCCCTGGTCGTGGAGGGCCACCGTGGCCTGGGCGTTGGCGATGGTGGCGTCGACCTTGGCCACGTTGCGGACGATGGCGGCATCGGCCAGCAGCCGGGACCGGTCGGCGTCGCCGTAGGCGGCCACCGTGTCCACGTCGAAGCCGTCGAACGCCTCCCGGAAGCCGGGGCGCTTGCGCAGGATCGTGATCCACGACAGCCCCGACTGGAACGCCTCCAGGGTCAGCAGCTCGAACAGGGCGCGCTCGTCGCGCAGAGGGCGGCCCCACTCCTCGTCGTGGTAGGGCAGGTACAGGGGATCGCTGGCGCCCCAGGCACAGCGGGTGCGCCCGTCGTCGCCGGTCACCAGGTCGGTCATCACTGGGACCCTACCGAGGGGCCGTGACACCCACCGCCGGTTCCGGGCTCTCCTCGGCTTCTGAGTCCGGCCCGGGCTGGGAGCCGGGACCGAAGCGCCCGGCCAGCGCCACCGCGCCGAGGGCGGCGCCGAGCACCACGGAGGGCTCCATGGCCGTGCGGATGCGGTGGCCCCCGTAGAACACGACCACGGCCAGCAGGACCGCTCCCACCGGGACCCACAGCACGAGGCGCCCGAAGCGCGAAGCCCGGCGCTGGCCGATGAACGCCAGCACGGCCAGCACCCAGAACGACACGACGGCCGCCCACACCCCCCGGCGGGGCCGCCCGTCGCGCAGGTCCTCGTCCACCTGGTAGCCGACGCCGTACACGTCGAACGACCGGCCCAGGCGGGCCAGCACGACCACCGGCACCCGGCCGGCGTGGTCGCGGGCGTAGTCGATGCCGTCGCCCCGCCAGCGGGCATCGCGCACCGAGCCCTCCATCCGGTCGACGCCGGGATCGAGGTGCAGGCACTCGAGCGCCCAGCTGCCGAGCCGGCGGCCCTCGTAGACCGCGTCGCAGTTGGCGCCCCGCAGGGTGGTGCCGGCGTTGGTGGTCAGGATCACCGGGTGCTCGAAGCGGGTCGCGTTGTACGCCACCCACGGCGCCAGCACGGCCAGCCCGCCCACGGCGGCGAGGGCCGCCATGAGCCGCCGGCGGTCCCCGCCCACCCACCAGGCGGCACCCACGGCCGCCACCATCAGCACGGCGAGCTCCGGGCGGGTCAGCGCCGCGACCCCGGCCGCTGCGCCCATGAGCAGCGCCAGCCACGGGCTCGGGCGGGCCTGCCAGACCAGCGACGCCAGCATCCACAGGACGACGGTGAGGGCCCCGATGCTCTCCGACATCACCAGCCCGTCGTTGAGCCACAGCCCCGGGTACAGGGCGGCGACACCCGCCGCCACCAGGCCGACCTTCTCGCCCCCGAGCCGCCGCCCCACCAGCCCGATGACGGCCACCGTCGCGACCCCCGTGACCACGGTGACCAGGCGCTGCCAGTTGACCGGCGAGCCCATCCCGCTCACCGGAGCCAGCAGCAGCGTGGTGACCGGCCCGTGCTCGGCGGCCGGCCGGCCGATGAAGTCGACGAACCACTTGCCCTGGGCCAGGTCGATGGCCGTCTGGCTGTAGTAGCCGGCGTCGTTGTACCCGAGGGACCGGTTCCGGTAGTAGCCGAAGTAGACGGCCAGGCGCACGACAGCCCCCACGGCGGCACACGCCACCAGGCCCCAGCGGAATCCCCGGCTGCCCCTCGACATCGGCCGAAGACACTATCCGGGGTAGCTACCGCGCGGTAGGCGCCCCGGCGGATCAGCCCTGGGCGTTGCCGGTGAACGACCAACCGGCCAGCCGGACGCTGGGGACGTGCATCACGTCGCCGCCCTCGCTCCCGACCAGTTGGGCGTCGCCGGCCAGGCCGAGGACCTTGCCCGGCCCGAAGCCGGCCACGATCGACTGGGTGTAGCGCAGGTTCTGGACCGGGGCGCTGATCCGGCCGTCCTCGATCAGGAACAGCCCGTTGCGGGTCAGGCCGGTGACGACCTGGGTCTTGGGATCGAGGATGCGGTTGTACCAGAAGTCGGTCACCAGCAACCCCCGCCCCACCTGGCCGATCAGCGCCTCGGCGCTCACCTCGCCCCCGCCGAGGAACAGGTTGGCCGGCGTGCCGCCCTCGGAGTCGTAGCCGTGGGAGTGCCCGGTGGAGTCGACCCCGGCCAGGTGGGCGGAGCGGCGGTCGTGGGTCAGGCCGGCCGACACGCCCGCCCGCACCAGGTCGAGGCGGGCCTTCGGCGTGCCCTCGGCGTCGACCGCCTTGCCCAGCGCCCGAGCGTCGAGGACGTCGTCCCAGATGTCGACCGCCTCGTCCCACTGCAGCTCCCCGAGCCGGACGAACGACGTGCCCTCGGCGTGGGACTTGCCGCAGAAGCCCAGGTAGGCGGGATAGAGCAGGGCGGCAGACACGGCCTTGGGCTCGAGCACCACCTCGTAGCTGCCCGGGTCGAGCGAGATCGGGTCACGCCCGCCCCCGGCCTTGGCCGCGGCCCGGGCGCCGACCGCGGCGCCGTCCAGGTCCCCGAGGCGGCTGGAGGTGGCCTGGGCGTAGCCGTCGGCCGGATGGGGCCCGCCCACGACCGCCCGGTGGATGCCGTCCACCTGGGCCCGGGTCGAGCGCCCCGCGGCCCGCTGGCCGGTGGTGGACGCCAGCACCTGCTCGGTGGCCCGGGTCGAGCAGTAGCCCGCGGCCTCGAAGTCCCCCGCGGCGGCCACGAAGCCCGCCACCACCTCGGCCCGCTCGTCGGGCGTGGCGCCCGCGGTGGCGTCGTCCCAGTGGTCCACCTCGCTGACGGGCGCGGGCGGGGCCAGGCCCGGGAAGTCGGGATCGACCGGACGCAGCCGGGCGGCCTCTCCGGCCCGCTCCACCAGCGCGGCCAGGCTGTCGGGATCGGTGCGGCTGGAGGTCACCCGGGCCAGCCGGCCCTCGACCGCCAGCGTCAGCGCCACGACCGCCACGTCCTCGGTCACGTTCTGGTGGATGCGGCTGTTGGCGAAGCGGGTGAGCGAGGACGTGCCCACCGTGGCGGTGACCAGCGCCTCGGCCCCGTCGCCGACGAGCGCCAGCGTGCGCTCGCAGATCTCGGCGGGATCGACCATCGCCCGGGGACCGTAGCCAACCGCGGGACCGCAAAGTGCGCCGCGGCCGATAACCTGCGCTCCCCCCAGACAGCGAGGCTGCCCCGTGTCGAACAACGGTGCTACCGGCATCGAGGTCGTCGCCTTCGACGGCGACGACACGCTCTGGCACAGCGAGAGCCACTTCGTGGACGCGCACCATCGCTTCTGCGCCCTGGTGGAGCCGTACGTGGACGACCGGGGCCGGGGCCTGGTCGACGAGCGGGTCGTGGGCACCGAGCGCGACAACCTGGCGCTCTACGGCTACGGCGCCAAGGCGTTCACGCTGTCGCTGATCGAGTCGGCCATCGAGCTGACCGAGGGCCGCATCACCAGCCGCGAGATCAGCGCCATCCTCGACCTCGGCAAGACGCTGCTGGCCCATCCCGTCGAGCTGCTCGACGGCGTGAGCGACGTGGTCGAGGAGCTGGCGGGCACGGGCCGGCGCCTCATCGTGGTGACGAAGGGCGACCTGTTCCACCAGGAGTCCAAGGTGGCGGGCTCGGGCCTGGCCGACCGGTTCACCCGGGTCGAGATCGTGTCCGAGAAGGACGTCGCCACCTACCGGCGGGTGATGGCCGCGGCCGAGGTCGAGCCCGAGCGCTTCCTCATGATCGGCAACTCGGTCCGCTCCGACGTGCTGCCCGTGGTCGAGCTGGGCGGGCACGCCGCCCACCTGCCCTACCAGTACACCTGGGAGCTGGAGCACGTCCCCGACGCCGACGCCGAGCGCCAGGGCTTCCACGAGCTCACCTCGATCCGCCAGCTCCCCGAGCTGGTCGAGCGGCTCTCCGCCTAGCGCACCCCGACGCGCACGTCCCGGAAGCGGCACGGCACCGCGGGGTGGCCGGTGTGGCCGACCTGCAGCGGCTGGCCCTTGCCGCAGTTGGGCAGGCCCCAGGGGACCCACTCGTCCGGGCCGCCGACCGCGTCCAGCGATGCCCAGAACCGGGGCCCGATGCCGGTGTAGGTCGGGTTCTTGACCATGCGCCCCAGGACCCCGTCCTTGATCTCCCAGCCGATCTCGCAGCCGAACTGGAAGTTGAGCCGCCGGTCGTCGATCGACCAGGACCGGTTGGTGGCCATGTAGATGCCGTCCTCGGTGCCGGCGATCATCTCCTCCAGCGAGGAGTCGCCCGGGCGCAGGCCCACGTTGGTCATGCGCACCATGGGCAGCCGGGCGGGGCCGTCGGCCCGCACCATGCCGCCCGAGGCCAGGCCGACCTGGGGCGCCGAGTCCCGGCCGGAGAGCACGCCCACCCACATCCCGTCCCGCACGATGTCCACGGCCTGGGCGGGGACGCCCTCGTCGTCGTAGCCGAAGCTGCCCATGGCCCCGCCCAGGGTGGCATCGGCGGTGATCTGCATGAGCTCGCTCCCGAAGCGCAGCTGGCCCAGCCGGCCGGGGTCGAGCCAGGACGTGCCGGCGAACGCCGCCTCCCAGCCGAGGATGCGGTCGAGCTCGACCGCGTGGCCCACCGACTCGTGGATCTGCAGCGCCACCTGGTCCGAGTCGAGCACCACCGTGGTCACGCCCTCGGGGCACCGGGGCGCGGACAGCAGCGCCAGCGCCTGCTCGGCCATCAACGCCGCGTTGGGCA
>DATBGF010000409.1:0-6903 GCA_036558145.1 Acidimicrobiales bacterium | reverse complement strand
CCTGGCTGCTCGACGCCGACCTCACGTCCACCTACCGCTACGAGCGGCGGGTGCTGAAGCTGCTGCAGTGGGGCGAGCCCGCCCGGCCGTGGCGGCTGAAGACGCCGGCGCACGTGCTGTTCCTCCCCTACCTCGACCGGGCCTTCCCCGACGCCCGGTTCGTGATGACCCACCGCGACCCGACCGACGTGATCCTGTCGGTGGCCGGCGTCTACGCCGACATCGCCGGGGCCTTCACCGACGACCTTGACCTCGGCTACCTCGGCGAGCTCAACGTCGAGCACTGGTCGACGGGCATGGAGCGGGCGATCGCGTTCCGGGACGGCGGCGCCGGCGACCGGTTCTACGACATCGACTTCCGGACCGTGCAGGCGGATCCGATCGGCGAGGTGCGCGGCCTCTACGCCTGGCTGGGCGAGCCGGTGAGCGACGAGTTCGAGGCGGCGATGCGGCGCTGGTGGGCGCACAACGCCGAGAACCGCGAGCCGAGCCCGCAGCTGGACCCGGCGGCGTTCGGGCTCGACCTCGACCGTGTCCGTCCCCTGTTCGCCGACTACGTCACCCGCTCCCGGGAGTGGACCACGAGATGAGGCAGCACGCATGGCCCTTGACCTGACCGGCGGCATCGACCCGGCCCGCGAGCACGTGTTCGCCGAGCGCCCCGACAACCCCGAGATGCGCGACTCGGTGAGCTTCTGGGTCTCCGACGACCGGGGCGCGCTGGGCCTGCCCCGGATCGGCATCGAGGCGGTCGCCTCCCAGTGGACCGAGCACGGGCTGCAGGCCAACGTGGCGTTCCCCGACGGGCGCGCGTTCCGGCTGCGCACCGATGGCCCGGCCTGGCCCGTCGAGGGGCCCGAGGGCCGCCCGACGGTGCTCGGCGCGGGGCCGCTCGCGTTCCGCTGCGTCGAGCCGTTCCGGACCTGGACGATGACGTTCGCGGGCCCGGCCACGCAGACGTCGACGTTCGACCTGGTGGACGGGCGCAGCGACGGCCCCCTCGTGGACGTGGCGTTCGAGGTCGAGGCCACGATGGCGGTCCCGCCGTGGATCCAGGGCTCGCTGCAGACCGACGCCGCCGCCTCGCTGGAGACCGCCATCGAGGGCGACTTCATGGGCGGCCCCCGCTACGAGCAGCTGTTCCGCGCCACCGGCTCCGTCCGCATCGGCGCCGCCGAATCGCACGACTTCACGGGCACCGGCCTGCGCATCCGCCGCCAGGGCGTGCGCCACCTCGCCGGGTTCTGGGGCCACTGCTGGCAGTCGGCCCTGTTCCCCAGCGGGCGAGGCTTCGGCTACATCGCCTACCCGCCCCGCCCCGACGGAGAGCCGACGTTCAACGAGGGCTACGTCTTCGACGGCGACGGCGACCTGATCCCCGCCCGCGTGGTCTCCGCCCCGTGGCTCACCACCCTGGTCCCCCTGGGCGCCGACGTATCCGTGGAGCTGGAGACGGCCGACGGCCCGGTCACCATCGAGGGCGAGACAGTGGTGTCCACCTTCGACATCCACCACGACGACAAGATGCTGGCCACCCAGCAGCTCCGCCAGGAGATGCCGAGCTTCCCGGCCCTGCACCAGGGCGGCGTCCGCTACCGCTGGGACGGCGAGGAGACCTACGGGATGATCGAACGCTCCTACCCCCTGGACAAGATCACCCGACCCGCTTGACCCAAGCGCCCCTCCCGGACATTGTTACCCGGGGGTACGCGGGGAGGTGGCGGCATGACGCATCGTGCTGGTGCGGAACGACGGCTGGGCGTCCGGCGGATGGTCCTGGCGGTGACGATCCTGGCGGCGGGTGTCCACGCCACGCCCCCGACGGCGGCGACGCCCCTGGACGTTCCCGTGGGCGTGGGCGTGCGCGCCTCGATCGCGGGCGGCGAGACACACACCTGTGCCCTGACCTCGGCGGGCGGCGCCAAGTGCTGGGGCCGGAACGATCACGTCCAGCTGGGCAACAACCACGTGCCCGACGGCTCGTCGCTCCCGATCGAGGTACTGGGACTTCCGCCCGACGTCAAGAACCTCGACGCGGGGTCCAACCACACCTGCGTGGTGACCTCGGCCGGCGCCGCGCTGTGCTGGGGCGACGGCAGCCGTGGCCAGATCGGCGACGGAACCGTCGGCGCCCAGCCGGTGCCGTCCGGCGTCGTCGGGCTGGGCACCGGCGTCCGGGCCGTCAGCGCCGGCACCCTGCACAGCTGCGCCCTCCTGCTGGGCGGGGCGGTGAAGTGCTGGGGAGCGAACGACCGCGGCCAGCTCGGCGACGGCACCACCACCGACCGGCCGACGCCCGTCGACGTGGCCGGCCTCGGCTCCGGGGTCCGGGCCATCAGCGCCGGCAACGGCTACACATGCGCGGTGACCGCGTCCCGCGGCGCCGTGTGCTGGGGCGCGAACCAGGTGGGCCAGCTGGGCGACGGGACCACGGCCGATCGGCTCACGCCCGCGCCCGTCTCCGGCCTGACCGGCGTATCGATGGTCGACACCGGGATGGGCAGCAGCTCCTTCGCCGGCGACACCGCGCCCCACACGTGTGCGGTGTCCCTGGCCGGGACCGTCACCTGCTGGGGCAACAACAGCTCCGGCCAGCTCGGCGACGGGACGGCCGTGAGCCGGCCGGTCCCGACCGCGGTGACCGGGTTGCCCGCCCGCGTCCTGACGGTGGCCGCGGGCGCGCGCCACACGTGCGCGCTCACCTCGTCCGGCGAAGTGTGGTGCTGGGGCGATGGCCTCCTCGCCCAGACGGGTGACGGGTCCCTGACGTCGCACTTCCACCCGACCCGGGTGCCCGGCCTCGACCCCCAGGCCGAGCTGGCGGCGGGCGCCTTCCACACCTGCGTCCTGGACCGGCGCGGCGCGCTGATGTGCTGGGGCACCAACGTGTTCGGCCAGGTGGGCGACGGCCTCACCGAGCAGTTCCGGACCACGCCCATCGCGGTGTCCGGCTCGTTCCACCGGCCCGAGTGCCCGGCGCTGATCCCGGCCCGGCACACGACGTTCACGCTCACCAACGGCTACGCCATCGGCACGAGGGCCACCTTCGCCGCCACGAGCGGCTACGCGCTCACCGGCCCCGCCGATCTGCGCTGCCAACCCAACGCCACCTGGGACGGCACCGCGCCAGGCTCGCTGACCACCGGCACGGTCACCGCCAGCCCCGACACCGGCCTGGTCGACGGCCAGGCGGTCTCGGTCACGCTGACCGGCTGGCCGGCACTCGGGACGGTCCCGTGGTGCCAGGGCATCCAGCACACGCCGGCCGGCATCGGCGACTGCGGCAACAGCCGGCTCAACTTCGCCGGCCCCGACGAGACCGGCACCGCGGTCACAGGCCTGCTCGTGACCCGCGTGATGTTCGTGCCCACCCTCGGCCGCACGGTGGACTGCGCAGTGGAGCCGATCTGCGTGATCGCCGCCACCGACCTCCAGGACATCCCCGGCAGCGTCCGCTACGCCCCGATCTCGTTCGCCCCACCCTGAGCCTCAGGGCGTCAGCGGCCCTGGTAGTCGGGGGTGCGCTTCTCCATGAAGGCGTTGACGGCCTCGGCGAAGTCCTTGGTGCGGAAGAGGCCCGTCAGCTCGGCCATGACGTGGTGGGCGTTGGCGTCGAAGGTCGTGTCGAGGCCGAGGCGCATCGTGCGCTTGGCGGCTTTGATGGCGAGGGGGGCCTGGGCGGCCAGCTCCTGGGCCCAGGCCGAGACCGTGCCGTCGAGGTCGGCGGCGGGCACGACCAGGTTCACCAGGCCCAGGCGCTGCATCTCCTCGGAGCCGAGCTTGCGGCCGAGGAACGTGATCTCGCACGCCTTCTGCCAGCCGACCAGGCGGGGCAGGAGCCAGGTCCCGCCGCTCTCGGGGATCACGCCGCGGCGGGTGGGCGGGACGAAGCTGGCGGCGTCGGAGGCCACGATCAGGTCGCAGCCGAGGGCCAGGTCCATGCCGTAGCCCGCGGCGGGGCCGTTGAGGGCGCAGAGGACCGGCGTGTCCAGGCGGCGCAGGACGAACGGCGGCGTGTCGTCGATGCGGAAACCGCCCCCGCCGCCGGAGCCGCCCTCGCCGCCGCCGGAGCCGATGCCCTGGCCGGCGGCGACGTCCTGGAGGTCGAGGCCCGAGCAGAACCCCCGGCCCGCGCCGGTGAGGACGATCACCCGCACGTCCCGGTCGGCGTCGCAGTCGACGAGCATGCGGGCCAGGCCCACCAGCATGGGCCCGCTGATGGCGTTGAGCCGGTCGGGCCGGTTGAGCGTGATGGTGGCGACGTGGCCGTCCCGGGACAGCAGGACCTCGGACATCGGGCGATCCTCTCGGAAGGTGGTAGCGATCTGCCTCCACGCTACGTTCGGACGCGGTGGTCTACCGGTTCCTCGCCGACGCGACGGTGGTCGTGCACTTCGCGTTCATCGTGTTCATCGCCGTAGGCGGGATGCTGGCCTGGCGCTGGCCCAAGGTGTTGTGGCTGCACGTCCCAGCCGTCCTCTGGGGCCTCGGCATCGTGGCGATCGGCTACGACTGCCCGCTCACCGGGCTGGAACGCTGGTTCCGCCGCCTCGGCGGCGAGCAGGTCCCCCGGGCCGGCTTCGTCGACCGCTACATCCAGGGCGTGATCTACCCCGAGCGCTACACGTCACTGCTGCGAGCCCTCGTGGCCGCGCTGGTCGTCGTCGGCTGGACGGGCGCGCTGATCCGCCTCAGGCGGACCAGGTCAGTAGCTCGCCCTCGCCGCCCAGCATCATCGTCCCCGGCATGACCCGCAGGCGCCAGGGCGTGACCTTGAGCCCCGCGAACGCGGGCGACAGCGGGCCGTCGGCCCAGACGGGGACGATGGCGGGGTCGTAGCCGACGGGCGCCGGGGCGGTGCGCAGGCGGTTCCAGACCGCGGTGCGGCCCTCGTCGTCGAGGATCCACTCGGCCCGGCACTCGGCCACGCACGTGTCCTGGGCGGGTGACCAGTAATTGAACGAGATGTAGGGCGAGTGGGACAGGTGCGCACGCTTGAGCGGCGTTGGCCCGGTGGCGACCCAGCCGGTGAGCGACTCGCCGTCCCACTCCCAGAACGGGTGCAGGATGCGGCTGCGGGGCCGGCCCTGGCCGTCGACGGTGGCGGCGGACGCCCACACGATGCCGTGGGCCATGGTGACGAAGGCGGGGGCGACGGTGGCGAGGTCGGCCATCACCCCATCATCACAGACCCTCTCCCCCGGGCTGGTCCCATGTGTCGTAGGAGACGACCTCGGACAGCGGGCGGCGGCGGACCGGCCCGTGGCGGCCCCGGGGCCAGCCCACGACGACGTGCCCGGCCAGCATCCAGTCGTCGGGCACGCCGACGGCCTCGCGCAGCAGCGGCTCACCGCCGTAGGACGCCCAACTGGTCGGGCACGCCCCCAGCCCCTGGGCCCGGGCGGCCAGCAGGAAGTTCTGCATGGCCGGGAAGATCGAGCCGCCGAGCAGCAGCTCCGACGCCGTGGGGAACCGCTTCTGCGCGAACAGCACGGACGTCAGCTCCCCGGCCCGGTCGTGCAGCTCGTAGGTGGCCCGGTTGGTGCGGGCCCGCCGGCTGTGGTCGTCGTCGTCCGGGCGGGACATCCCGTACACCGGCTCGATGACCGCCAGCGACCGGGCGGCGGCCTCGGCCACCACCGCTCGCATCTCCGGCGAGCCCAGGACGACGAAGCGCCAGGCCTGGGCGTTGGCGCCCGACGGCGCCCAGGTGGCGGCCTCGAGGCACCGCGCCAGCGTGGCCCCGTCCACCGGCTCGTCCGTGAACCGCCGGATCGTCCGGGCCGTGGCCATGACGTCCCAGACGTCCCGCGCGGGTCCGCTCACCGGCACACCCTACGATCGGCGGGATGACCGAGGACGAGCTCGTCGAGTTCATCGGGGGCCTCGACAACGTCGAGGTGGTCGTGGCCGGACCGGACAACGGGGCGCCCGAAGCGGCGTGGGGCGACGTGTTCTTCACGGTGACGGGCCGGCGGATGCCGTTCGCCACCATCGTCAAGCGGGACCAGCCGGGCGACGAGTCGTCGCGCCTGCACCGGGACGGGGTGTTCCGGGTCAACATCGGGATCGGCCGGGCTGCGCTGCGGGAACGGTTCCCCGGTCAGGACGGCGAAGCCGTCGATCCGGCGGCGCTGGACCGGTTCTTCCCGCATCCGGTCTACGCCGGGCACGGGTTCGTCAGCGTGCTCAACCCGGACGCGACCGCGGCCGAGGTACGTGAGCTGGTGGTCGCCGCGTACGCCAGAGAACACTGACGCCAACGTTAGATCTGCGCTAGAAAGGGGCTTCCACCGGGGCAGAAGGGGGCCTGATGACCGACCTGAGCCTGATGAGCGGCGAGCCGGATCCCGAGCTGACGGCGCATCCCCAGCCGTCGTTCAAGCTGCTCAGAGACGCGGGGCCCGCCGTGGACATGGGCGAGGGCGGCATGGTCGTCGTGGGCGGCGACGCCGAGGTCCGCCACGTCCTGACCCACCCCGAGATCTTCTCCTCCGGCTACGACGCCGTCGCCATCGGCCAGATCCGGCCGCTCATCCCGCTGCAGATCGACCCGCCCCAGCACCGCAACTACCGCAAGCTGCTCGACCCGATCTTCGCCCCCCGCCAGGTCGCGCTGCTGGAGGATCGCACCCGGGCGCTGGTGCTGGACCTCGTCGGGGCGGTCGAGGACGCCGGGGCCTGCAACTTCCACCAGGCCATCGCCGAGCCGCTGCCCACCACCGTGTTCCTCCAGCTGCTCGGGCTGCCGGTGGAGCGGGCGCGGGAGTTCATCGACCTCAAGGACGGGATCATCCGCCCGCCGGTGAAGACCATGGAGGAGCGGGTCGAGTACACGGCCCGGGTGGGCCAGAAGATCTACGCCGTGCTCCAGGAGGCCATCGACCTGCGCCTGGAGCAGCG
>DATBGF010000408.1:0-8106 GCA_036558145.1 Acidimicrobiales bacterium | reverse complement strand
GCCCGATCACCTCGACCGCCGCACCGCGGCGGCCACCGAGCGCAGCTCCGTGAGCACTCGGGGCAGCGCCTCCAGCAGCCGGTCGATGTCCCCGTCGGAGGTCGACCAGCCTACGGAGAGGCGCAGGCTGTGGTGGGCGTCGACCCCCATGGCCTCCAGCACGGGGGAGGGCTCCAGCGACTCGGACGAGCACGCGCTGCCCGAGTGGGCCGCGATGCCGGCCCGGTCCAGGCCGAGCAGCACGGCCTGGGGCTCGATGCCCTCCACCCCCAGGCACACGATGTGGGGTAGGCGCTCGTCCGGGTCGCCGTAGACCCGCAGGCCGTCGAGCCCGGGCGTGTCGGTGAGCGCGGCCAGGATGCGGCCGGTCAGCCGCCGCTGCTCCGCCGCCTCCGCCTCGACCGCCACCGCCGCGCAGGCCGCGCCGAACCCGGCGACCCCGGGCACGTTCTCCAGCCCCGCCCGCCGGGCCCGCTCCTGGTCGCCGCCCACCAGCAGCGGCGGGAGGCGCAGGCCCTGGCGGACCAGCAGGGCCCCGACCCCGGGCGGCCCGCCGAACTTGTGGGCGCTGAGCGACATCAGGTCGGCGCCGAGGTCCCGGAACCGGAGCGGCACGTGGCCGAGGGCCTGGGCCGCGTCCACGTGGACCAGCACGCCCCGCTCCCGGCAGGCGGCCACGGCGTCCGCCACCGGCTGGGTGGTGCCGACCTCGTGGTTGCCCCACTGGAGGTGGACGAGGCCGGTGCCGTCCTGCACCGCGCCGAGCAGGTCCTCGACGCCCACCCGGCCCCGGCTGTCCACCGGCACGCTGCTCACGTCGCCGTGACGGGCCGCGGCCAGGCGCACGGCCGAGTGCTCGATGGCCGGGACGACCTGGTGCCGGCCCCGGGCGGCGCCGCCCCAGCAGGCGGCGGCGATGGCCTCGGTGGCCCCGCTGGTGAACACGACCTCGCGGGGCCGGGCGCCGCACAGCTCGGCCACCTGGGCCCGGGCCTCCTCGACGGCCACCCGGGCGGTCAGGCCCTCGGCGTGGATGCGGCCCGGGTCGCCGGTGGCGCCCAGCCAGCGGATCAGTGCCTCGCGGGACTCCGGGCGCAGCGGCGACGTGGAGGCATGGTCGAGATAGGCCCTCACTAGTTCCCGTGGACCGAGGTCACGCAGTGCTCGCCCCCGGTGGGCAGCGACAGGGCGGTCTCGGTGAGGAGGTCCTGCCCGTAGAGCGCCTCCAACATGCCCCGGACCATGCCGCGGTCGACCGCGCAGATCACCGGGTGCTCGATGGCGGCACCCCCGAAGGGGCAGTGCTCGCTGACGATGCGGAGCTGGTCGCCGTGGCGCTCGGCGTGGGCCGCGAAGCCGTGGGCGGTCAGTGCGTCCGCCACCGCGTGGAGCGCGGCCTGGAACGAGCGGTGCGAGTCGGAGCCGGGCGACATCGACGTCGCCATGGCGCGGCCGTAGTCGATGCCGACGTCCTCGGCGAGGCGCTCGGCCCGCTCGTGGCCCAGCTCGGCCAGGGCCCGGCCCAGCAGCTCGACCAGCACGTCGTCGTGGCGCAGCGGCAGCTCGATCACGATCTCGGGGGCCGTGACCCGGTAGCGCTTGGACGGCCGTCCGGCCCCGCCGCCCGCCGGGCGGGCGATCGCCACCTCGACGTAGGCTCCGGCCACCAGCTTGTCGAGGTGGTGGCGGGCGACGTTGGGGTGCAGGGCGAAGCGCTCGGCCACGGCCGCGGCCGTGACGCCGTCGGGGTGCTCGTGGACGAACAGGTAGATCTCGCGCCGGGTGGGGTCGCCGAAGGCCGAGGTGATGGCGGTCACCGCCGAGGCGAATTCGGTCGGCGAGAGGGGCGGCCGGTCCACGGCCGGTATTCTACCTATCTCCGTAGTGCTAATCCCCTGAGCCGCCGGGAGCGCCATGCCCGTCACCGAAGCGCAGGTCCTGGAAGTCCTCCGCCCCGTCCAGGACCCCGAGCTCCACCGCAGCATCGTCGACCTCGACATGGTGCGCGGCATAGCCATCGACGGCCCCCAGATCGGCGTCACGATCGCCCTCACGGTGGCCGGCTGCCCGCTGCGCAACGAGATCCAGAACCGGGTGACAGGAGCCGTCACGGCGCTCGACGGCGTCTCGGGCGTGGACCTCGATTTCACGGTCATGACCGACGAGGAGCGGGCCGCCCTGCGCACCAAGCTCCACGGCGACCCGGCCGCCACCGCCGGCACCCATCAGGCCCACGGCCACGCCGAGGGCCGCGAGATCCCCTTCGCCGACCCCGGCAGCCCCACCCGGGTGCTGCTCGTGGCGTCGGGCAAGGGCGGCGTCGGCAAGTCCTCGGTGACGACGAACCTGGCCGTGGCCCTGTCCCGCCGGGGCAAGGACGTGGCCGTGGTCGACGCCGACGTGTGGGGCTTCTCCATCCCCCGCATGCTGGGCGTGCAGCACGCCCCGGTCGTGATCGACGAGATGCTGGTCCCGCCGGAGGCGCACGGCGTGCGCTGCATCTCCATGGGCTTCTTCGCGGCCGAGGACCAGCCGGTCATCTGGCGCGGCCCGATGCTGCACAAGGCGCTCGAGCAGTTCCTCACCGACGTGTTCTGGGACGACCCCGACTTCCTGGTCGTCGACCTCCCGCCGGGCACCGGCGACATCTCGCTGAGCCTGTCCCAGTTCCTGCCCCGCGCCGAGGTCTACGTGGTGACGACCCCCCAGCCCGCGGCCCAGCGTGTGGCCCAGCGGGCGGCGTTCATGGCCCAGAAGGTGAACCTCGAGGTCAAGGGCATCATCGAGAACATGTCCTGGTTCACCGGCGACGACGGCAAGCGCTACACCCTGTTCGGCTCGGGCGGCGGCGACGACCTGGCCACCCGCCTGGGCGTCCCCCTCCTCGGCCAGGTCCCCCTGGTCCCCGAGCTCCGCGAGGGCGCCGACGCCGGCCGCCCCATCGTGGTCACCGACCCCGAGGGCGAGGCCGCCGACGTGTTCGCCCGCATCGCGGCCACGATCGACGTCGACCTCGCCCCCACCCGCATCTACCGCTCCGAGCTCCGCATCGGCTAGCCCGCCGCGGCGACCTCGTCTTCGGGCTTGTGGAAGCCGGGGACCGGGCGGGGCTTGCGGTGGGTGATGATCTCGTCGACCAGGCCGTAGGCGACTGCGTCGTCGCCGCGGAGGATGTAGTCGCGGTCGATGTCGGTCGAGATGCGCTCGCGGGGCTGGCCGGTGCGCTCGGTGAGGATGTCGACCATGCGCTCGCGCATGAGGACCATCTCGCGGACCGCGATCTCCATGTCGACCGACTGGCCCTGGGCTCCGCCGTGGGGCTGGTGGATCAGGATGCGGGCGTTGGGCAGGGCCGAGCGGTGGCCCTCGGCGCCGGCGGCCAGCAGCACGGCGGCGGCCGAGCAGGCCTGGCCCACGCAGACCGTGTGCACGGGCGGGCCCATGAACTGCATGGCGTCGTAGACGCCGAACATGGCGGTCACGTCGCCGCCGGGGGAGTTGATGTACAGGTGGACCGGGCGGTCGGGATCCTCGCCCTCGAGGTGGAGCAGCTGGGCGATGATCAGGTTGGCCACGGTCTCGTCGAGCGCGGAGCCCAGGAAGACGATGCGCTCCCGCAGCAGGCGGGAGTAGATGTCGTAGGCCCGTTCGCCCCGGTTGGTGGACTCGATGACGGTGGGGATGAGCACGCTGCCGGTTCCTCCTTCGCGCAACCACTCGGTTGCGAATCGCAGCGTAGAGGTGCGCGAGGCGACGCGCAACTGTAGAGTTGCGTTTATGTCCGAGGAAGTGACTCGCAGCGTGGACCTCGACGCCGCCGTGGACGACGTCTGGCGGGCCGTCACCGACCCCGACGAGCGGGCGCTCTGGCTCGACGACCCCGACGCCGTGTCCCGCCGGGTGCGGGTGGACGAGGCGACGCCGGGGGAGCGGCTGGTGTGGACCTGGTGGCAGCCCGGCGACGAAGGCGACGCCTCCACCGTGTCGGTCGTGCTCTCGCCCCTCGACACCGGCGGCACCCGGGTGATCGTGACCGAGTCGCTGCCGGCGCTCGCCCCCGTCCGGGCCGGCGCCCGCGCCAGCGCCCGTGCCCGCGCGAGCGCAAGGGTCACCGCGGTCTCGCTGTGGGCGGCCCGGCTCGTGGGCCTGGAGCTGGCGCTCGTAGGTGGCCGTGTCCCTGGCCTCGTCGCTGTCGCCTGAGCCGCCCGACGCGGTGTTCGCGGCGCTGGCCGATCCGACCCGCCGGGACGTTCTGCGGGCCGTGGCCGAGCGCGGCCCGGTGACCGCGACCGCCCTGGCCGGCGGGCTGCCCGTGAGCCGCCAGGCCGTGGCCAAGCACCTGGGCCTGCTGCGGGACGCGGGCCTGGTGGCGGCCGAGCGCAGCGGCCGGGAGACCCGCTTCGTGGCCCGCACCGGGCCCCTCGAGGAGCTCGCCTCCTGGGCGGCCCAGGCCGGCCGCCGCTGGGATGCCCGCCTGGCCCGGCTGGCCGACCACCTCGGCTGAGCCTTACGTGCCGCGAAACTCGCGGCGCCGCCGCGACGGTTGGGGCTCCCGCGGGCGTAGCGTGGCGGGGTGGCCACCGACGAGCTGACCGGCCAGCCGATCGGGCGGCGCATCGTGCTCGGCATGCTCGGGCTCGGCGCTGCCGGCATCGTCTTCGGCGATGCCATCCAGGCCCGCGTGGAGCGCACGCTGCGCCCGATCACCGAGCGCGATCCCACCGGCCTGACCGCCTTCATCCCCACCGCCGGGCGCTTCCGCATCTACTCGGTGACCGGCTCGCTGCCCGAGCGCAGCAAGGCCGACTACCGCCTGACCGTGGACGGCATGGTCGACCAGCCGCTGAGCCTGAGCTACGACGACCTGCTCGCCCGGCCCCAGACCGACCTGAAGCTCGACTTCCAGTGCGTCACCGGCTGGCGGGTGGCCGACGTCCCCTGGACCGGCGTGAAGCTGTCGGCCCTGCTGGACGAGGCCGGGGTCACCCAGGGCGCCACCCACCTGCGCATCTACTCCTTCGACGGCCTCTACACCGAGAGCCTGACGCTGGACCAGGCCCGGCGCGACGACGTCATCGCCGCCCACCGCATGCAGAACGGGCCGGTGACGCGTGAGCACGGCGGCCCGGTCCGGCTCTACGTCGGTCCCATGTACGGCTACAAGTCGCTCAAGTGGCTCGAGCGCATCGAGGTCGTCGACCACCTCGACCAGGGCTACTGGGAGGACTACGGCTACGACGTCGACGGCTGGGTGGGCGGCTCGAACGGCCGCAGCGACGAGCCGACCTCGTGAAGGCCGCGGTGACGGAGCGCTTCGGGCGCCCGAGCCGGGCGCTGCACTGGGCCACGGCCACGGCCGTGCTGACCGCGGCGCTCACCGGGATGATCCTCTACGTCGGCCCGCTGACCGCCCTGGTGGGCCGGCGCCACCTGGTCAAGGACATCCACGTCGTCGCCGGGCTGGCCATGCCGGTCCCGCTGCTGCTGGCCTACGCCGGCGGCTGGCGCCGGGACGTGCGGGCCAACGTCCGCCGCCTCGCCCGCTGGACCCCGGCCGACCGCCGCTGGCTGCGGTCCCGCGGTCGCGAGGCCGGCGACAAGGTGGGCAAGTTCAACGCCGGCCAGAAGGCCAACGCCGCGTTCGTGGCCGGGATGATCCCGATCATGCTCGTGTCCGGCTCGATCATGCGCTGGTTCGAGCCCTGGCCCGTCCAGTACCGGACCGGCGCCACGTTCGTCCATGACTGGACGGCCATCGTCACCTGGGTGGTGGTGTCCGGCCACATCCTCTTCGCCGTCAACGACACCGAGTCGCTGCGGGGCATGCTCACGGGCCGTGTGTCACGGGCCTGGGCCCGCGACCACCACCCGCGCTGGGCGGCCGAGCTCGACCCCGAGCCCGACGCCGAGGCCGATCCGGACGAAACCGAGGCGGCTCGGGTCGGAGATGCGGGGGACCACCCCCTACCATGACGGCCGCCTGACACAGGAGGAAGACGTGGACGTCCGCATCGGGGTCAAGAGCTCGCCCAAGGAGCTCGAGGTGTTGCTGGCCGAGGACACCGACGGCGACGCCGTGCGCGAGCACATCGACACGGCGTTCGAGAAGGGGGGCACCCTGTGGCTGACCGATCGGCGCGGCCGCCAGTACGGCGTCCCCGTCGACAAGGTGGCCTACGTCGAGATCGGCTCGAGCGACAAGGGGCGGCGCATCGGGTTCGGCGGCTGAACCGATGGCGTCCGGCCTGCTCGATCGCAGGCTGCTGTTCGTCACCGGCAAGGGCGGGGTCGGCAAGACGGCGATCGCCGCGGCGCTGGGCCAGCTCGCGGCGTCGCGGGGCATCCGCACGCTGCTGTGCGAGGTCGACGCCAAGGGCAACCTGGCGGGCGCGTTCGAGACCGGCCCCACCCAGTTCAAGGAGCGGGAGATCGCGCCCGGCCTGTGGGCCATGTCCATGGACACCGAGGCGTCGCTCAAGGAGTACCTGAGCGTCTACCTCAAGGTGCCGCTGCTGTCCCGCCTGGGCCCGCTGGCCCGCACGTTCGACTTCGTGGCCAACGCCGCCCCCGGGGTCAAGGAGATCCTCGTGGTGGGCAAGCTCTGCCACGAGGTGCGGGAGCGGCACTACGACCTCGTCGTGGTGGACGCCCCCGCGTCGGGCCACATCGTGGGCCAGCTCGCCGCGCCCCAGGCCATGCGGGACCTGGTGCAGGTGGGCAAGGTCCGGGACCAGACCAGCTGGATGCTCGACATCCTCGGCGACCGGGACCAGACCGGCGTGGTCATCGTGGCCACGCCGGAGGAGATGCCGGTCACCGAGACCCTGGAGCTGACCGCCCGGCTGCGGGACGAGACCGTGGTCGACGTGGCCGCGGTGGTGGTGAACCGGGTGCTGCCCGAGCTGTTCACCCGGGGCGAGGAAGAGGTCTTCCGGAACCTGCGCCGGCCCGAGCCCGCCGAAGCCCTGGCCGCCGCGGTGGGCGGTCCGGTCGGGCCGGTGTTCGACGGCGCCGAGCTGGCGGTGAAGCTGCGCCGCACCCGGGCCGAGCACCTGTCCACGCTGCGCGAGGGCCTGCCTCCGGCCGTCGAGCTGATGTACGTGCCCGAGCTGTTCCAGCGCACCCACGGGGTGCGGGCCACCCGCCAGATCGCCGACTCGCTCGGCGCCGAGCTGGGGTACTGAGGGCCCGATGGCTGCCGCCGCCGCCCGCCGCGACTCCGGTCCGGCCACGTCGCTGGAGTCGCTGCTCGCGGCCAAGGAGATCGTGATCTGCTGCGGGTCCGGCGGGGTGGGCAAGACCACCACCGCCGCGGCGGCCGCGGCCATGGCGGCCGCCCGCCTGGGCGGCAAGGTGCTGGTCATCACGGTGGACCCGGCCCGGCGCCTGGCCAACGCCCTCGGCCTGGAGCAGTTCGGCAACGTCGAGACCCAGGTCCCGCCGGAGGCGTTCGCGGCCGCCGGCGTCGAGCCCCGGGGCGAGCTGTGGGCGGCGATGCTCGACACCAAGCAGTCGTGGGACGAGCTGATCCGCAGCCACGCCCCCGACGCCGCCACCCGCGACGCCATCCTGGCCAACCCGCTGTACGAGAACATCACCCGGCGCTTCGTGCAGAGCCACGACTACATCGCCATGGAGCGCCTCTACGAGATCCACGCCACGGGCCGCTACGACCTGATCGTGGTGGACACCCCGCCCACCCGCAACGCCATCGACTTCCTGGAAGCGCCCGAGCGCATGGCCGACTTCTTCTCCAGCCGGCTGCTGCGCTGGCTCACCGTGCCGGCCCGCAGCCGGGTGTTCACGGTGGCGTCCCGGCCCTTCTACACCGTGGCCGACCGCATCCTCGGCTCGCAGTTCCTCCAGGACATCGCCGAGTTCTTCCTGCTGTTCCAGACCATGTACGACGGCTTCGTGGAGCGGGCCAAGGCGGTGACCCGGACGCTGTCGGACAAGCGCACGACCTTCGTCGTGGTGTCGACGCTGGAGGCGGCGCCGGTGCGGGAGGCCGAGTTCTTCATCGAGGCGCTGGGGGACCGGCGCTTCCCGCTGGGCGCGGTCGTGCTCAACAAGGTGCTGCCGTCGTGGTTCGAGGACCGGCGCGCC
>DATBGF010000407.1:0-5532 GCA_036558145.1 Acidimicrobiales bacterium | reverse complement strand
GAGGAGGCTGGTGAGCCGGCCTTCGAGCTCGCTCATGACAGGTCCTTCCGCAGGCGTTCGAGACCACGCCGGATCCAGGGACCCACCGAGCCGGGGCGGCAGCCGATCAGATCGGCGATCTCGCGTTCCGGCAGCTGGTGGTAGTAACGCAGGACGAGCGCGGCGCGGTGGTTGAAGGGCAGCTGGTTGAGCGCGTCCCAGAGGTGCTCGTCCTCAGGCTCGCCCCGGTCGACGAGCAACGGCAGCCGCCGCGCCCGCGTCGAGGCCCGCCGGGCGTGGTCACGGCACCGGTTGAGCACGGCTCGACCGAGGTAGGGCCCGGGGTCCTGCACCTGGTCCCACCGGCGGTACAGCTCGACGAACGCGTCGTGCACGAGATCGTGCGCCGTCTCCTGGCTCCCCACGAGCAGTGCGGCTCGCCGCACCTGCAGTCCCAGCTCGCGTTCGTAGAGAGCCACGAACGCCCCCGGCGTCGCCGCCCCGGCCGTCGTCGCCCCGGGCGCCGACGGCACCGGTCGCCCAGCTGCGATTGTCATGTCTCCTTCCACGTCCCCGCCCCGCGATTCCATACACCGTCGTCGGCCAGGCCCACCCCGGCCAAGTCCCCAGGCGGTGGAACCCGGGGGTCGGGTCCCACCGGCCCGGGGGAGGTCGGCGATCCCTGCCCGAGCGCCGCCGCCGCGGCCCGGGTCCCGGCCTCCCAGGCGTTCGGCGTGCCATCGTCGCTCGCCACGCCGGCCGTGCCGGCCTGCGCCTCGGCCCGGCCGATCTCGGCCGCCTGGTTGTAGAGGTGCTGGTCGCTGCCCATGACCGCCGTCCGCCCGGCGATCTCGGCCGCCTGGTTGTAGAGGTGCTGGTCGCTGCCGCGGGACGCCTCGACGCGGGCGGCCGCAGCCGTTCCCGTCCGGGTCGCGTCCTGGTCGCCGCAGGCCGCCAGGCCGCCGGCTGCGACGAGCGTCAGCGCGGCCATCCAACCGAGCTTCCTGATCTTGGAATCCGCCATTGCTCCGCCTCCCGTGATGTCGGATGGCTGTCATCCGATGGGGAGACGATGCGGTGTCGAGCCGCCGGCGACCGTTGCGGACGACACGTTGGCGCCGTGACTTCGGTCTCCAACGCTTCGACCTCGACGGCTGAGCACGGCGTGCCCTGGTCGCGGGAGGATGGGCCGATGCAGAACCGTGTGTGCGACATGCTCGGGATCGAGTTCCCGATCCTGGCCTTCAGCCACTGCCGGGACGTCGTGGCGGCGGTGACCAACGCCGGCGGGTTCGGGGTGCTCGGCGCGGTCGCGCACACGCCCGAGCAGCTCGAGATCGACCTCGGCTGGATCGAGGCGGAGGTGAAGGGCAAGCCGTACGGGCTCGACCTGCTGCTGCCGCAGAAGTACGCGGGGTCGGACGAGGGCGGGCTCGACCGGGAGGCGGTCCGCCGGCTGCTGCCGCCCGAGCAGCAGCAGTTCGTCGATGACATCCTCGCCCGCTACGAGGTCCCGGCCCTGCCGGCCGACGCGGTCGCCGGGCGGGGCGGGGGGATGACGATCTCGCCGAGCGGCTACGAGCCGCTGCTCGACGTCACCTTCGCCCACGAGGTGCGGCTGGTCGCGTCCGCGCTCGGCCCGCCGCCGCCTGCGCTCATCGAGCGGGCCCATGCCCACGACGTGGTCGTGGCGGCGCTGGCCGGACGGGCGTCGCACGCCGTGCGGCACCAGGCCGCCGGGGCGGACCTGATCGTCGCCCAGGGCACCGAGGCGGGCGGGCACACCGGCGAAGTGGCGACGATGGTGCTCGTCCCCGAGGTCGTCGACGCGGTGGCGCCGACGCCGGTGATCGCGGCCGGGGGCATCGCCTCCGGCCGGCAGATCGCCGCCGCGCTGGCGCTCGGGGCCGAGGCCGTGTGGTGCGGATCCGTCTGGCTGACGACCGAGGAGGCCGAGACGCACCCGGTCGTGAAGGAGAAGTTCCTGGCGGCGACCTCGTCGGACACGATCCGGTCGCGCTCGCTCACCGGCAAGCCGGCGCGCATGCTGCGCTCGGCGTGGACCGATGAGTGGGACCGGGAGGACGCGCCGGCCACGCTGCCGATGCCCTTGCAGAGCGCGCTGGTGGGGGAGGCGCAGCTGCGCATCGCCCGCTCGTCGCACCGGGAGGGCACCGGCGCCCACAAGCTCGCCAACTACTTCGTCGGCCAGGTGGTCGGCCGCATGAACCAGGTCCGCCCGGCGCGCCAGGTCGTGCTGGACATGATGACCGAGTACGCCGAGGTCGTCGGGCGCTTCGCCGACGAGGCCGCCTCGGCGTCCTAGGCCGGCGCCCTCGGCTCCAGCATCGGCACCAGGAACTGCCGCGCCACGTCGCGGAGCTGGTCCTCGTCGTCGAGGTCGACGATGTGGCTGGGGATGACGAGGAACGAGCTGCAGACCCGGACCATCAGCTCGGCCACGATGTCGACGTTCACGGTCGGGGCGACGTTGCCCGCATCCTGCTCGCGGCGGAGCTGGCCCGCCACGAACGAGCGGACCGTGGCGAGCGTCCGGCCGCCGTCGCCGATGGTGGAGGGGACGAGCACGTTCGGGTCGGCGGCCATGAGGCCACCGATGAGCGGGTTGCGGCGGAAGGCCTGCAGCGAGCTGACGAACCCCAGCACGACGCGGTCGGCCGCCGTCTCCGCGTGCTCGATGTCGCGGCGGAACTGGTCGAAGTAGCGCAGGACCTCCCGGCGGATCAGCTGGTCCACCAGCACGCTCTTCGTGGCGAAGCGCCGGTAGACGGTGATGCGGGAGACGCCGGCGCGCCGGGCCACGTCCTCCATGGTCGAGCGCTGGACGCCCAGGTGGCAGAACACCTCGAACGCGGCGTCGAGGATGCGTGAGCTGGTCGTGTCGTGGTCGTCGACGACACCGTCGACGGCCGCGGTGAGGGCGCCGGCCAGCACGGAGTCGGCGCTCGACCCGTCGGTGGTGAGCGACACCGGAGGTTTCACTCTCACCCTTCCTGCCTGGGAATTGAAACAAACCCTTGTGACGTATACCACAGCTGTGGTCTGATGGCTGATACAGAGATGCAGACGATGTTTCATCGTATCAGCCAGGGGGGAAGGCCATGGAGATCAGCAGGCGCAAGGTCTTGCTCGGGAGCAGTGCGCTGGGCGCACTCGGGGCGCTGACCGTGGCGTCGCCCGCGAGCGCGAAGGCGCTGTGGACGTGGAAGGCGTCCGGATCGGTCGCGGGGACCGGCACCGGGGCCGACCCCCGCTGGGTCTGGGACGAGGAGACCGATCCTCTGGTCGCCTCCCTGCTCGACCGGGGCGACGTGCCCCGGGTCAACGAGCTCCTGCGGGGCTGGCGCTACAACGCCCAGCCGCTCCCGGCCGGGCTGCCGGCCGACGTGAAGGACTACATCGAGACCGCCCGCCAGGTCCCGGCCTGGACCGACCAGGCCAAGCTGGCCAAGGCGTTCCAGTTCTACACGAGGCGGGGCCTCTACCTCGGGCTGACGTACGGGTTCGGCAGCGGCATGATGAGCACCGCCATCCCCAACGAGGCCCGCGCCGTCTACTACTCCAAGGGCGGCGGGGACATGCGGGACCGCATCACCAAGACGGCCAAGCTCGGGTCGGACATCGGCGACCAGAACGCCTACAAGCCCGACGGCGACATGATCGTCACCTGCGTCAAGACCCGCATGACGCACGCCGCGGTCCGGCACCTGCTGCCCCAGTCGCCGCACTGGCCCGAGGCCAACGGCCAGAAGCCGGTCCCCATCAGCCAAGCCGACATCATGGTCACCTGGCACAGCCTGGCCACCTTCGCCTACCGCCAGATGACCAAGTGGGGGCTGCGCAACACGCAGGCCGAGATGGACGGCTTCCTGCACCTGTGGCAGATCACCGCCCACATGCTGGGCGTGAAGGACGAGTACATCCCCCAGACCTGGGTCGAGGCCGACGCCCAGGCCAAGCAGGTCCTCGACCCGATCGTCGCCGCCACACCGGAGGGCATCGTGCTGGCCGACGTGCTGCTCGACATCGCGCAGCTCAGCGTGCTGGACCTGAACGGCGACGGCGTCACCCCGCTCCGGCCGGTGATGCACGCCCTGACCCGCTACATGCTGGGCGACCAGATCACCGACTCGCTGCAGATCCCGCGCGAGCCCAACTGGGACGGCCTCATCGCCTGGGCGTGGCCGCGGTTCGTGGCCATCCGCGAGGGCACGCTGCTGATCCCGCTGTCGCCGACGCTCTACTGGACCCTCGAGGAGCTGCTCCGCAACGGCGTGCTCTTCTTCCTGGGGCAGTCGCCGAACATCTACATCGAGATGCCGACGGCCAACCGCACGACCTTCTCGTGACGGACGGGACGGCGACCGAGGGCATCACCCGCCGGCGGCTGCTCGGGTACGCCCTCGGCGCCCCCACCCTGGCGGTGGCGGTGCGCCTGGCCGACGCGGTGGTCGGGCCCGAGGCGGCCGGCGCCCAGGTGGCCGAGATCCTCGACTTCAGCGACGCCCTGACGCTGGCCGCGCTGCCCACGCAGGCCCTGCTGGTGATCGAGGTGACGGCGGCCAACCGGGTGGTGGTGCGGCTGCCGCGGGCCGAGGTCGGCCAGGGGATCACCACGGCCGTGGCGCAGATCGTCGCCGAGGAGGTCGACGCCCGGCTCGACGACGTCGACGTCGTACTGGAGGACGCCCGTCCCGAGCTGCTGTTCAACCAGCTCACCGGCGGGTCCAACACGGTCCACGCCCTCTACGGCCCGCTGCGCCGGGCGGCGTCCGGACTCCGGGCCCGCCTGGTGACGGCCGCCGCCCAGCGCTGGCGGGCCCCGGCGAGCACCTTGGTCACCCGGGCCACCGCCGTCGTCCACCCCGACGGCCGCACCGCCACGTTCGGCGAGCTGTCCGCCGCGGCGGCGGGCGTGAGCGTGCCGGCGGTGGCCGCCGTCCCGAAGGACCCGGACGACTTCGCCGTCGTGGGCCGACCCACCGGCCGCATCGACGCCCGGGACATCGTCACCGGCCGCGCCCGCTACACCCAGGACCTGGCCGTCCCGGGTGCCCTGCCCTGCGTGGTGGCCCGCCCTCCCACCCTCGGGGGCAGTGTGCGCTCGGTCGACACGGCCGGGGCGCGGGCGCGGCCGGGCGTCGTGGCGGTCACGGTCATCCCGACCGGCGTGGCGGTCGTGGCCCAGACGTTCGATCAGGCGCTCGCCGCCCGTGACGCCCTGGTGGTCGACTGGCGGCCCGGTCCGGTGGCCGCGCTGTCCGACGCCGGCGTGCGATCCCGGTTGGCCGCGGCGGCCCCGCCGCTGTCGCTGCGGCCGCTGGGGTCGGCGGTGGTCGAGCGCACCTTCGACTTCGCCTTCGTGCCCCACGCCCCGCTGGAGGTGCTCAACTGCGTGGCCGACGTGCGGGCCGACCGCGCCGAGCTGTGGCTGGCGTCGAAGAGCCCGATCGTCGCCGCCCAGACCGTGGCGCTCACCCTCGGCCTGCCCGTCGACCGGGTGACGCTGCACGTGATCCGGGGTGGCGGGTC
>DATBGF010000406.1:0-20669 GCA_036558145.1 Acidimicrobiales bacterium | reverse complement strand
CGTCCCGGATGGCGGCCACGGCGGCGTCGAGCGGGGCGGCCGTGCGTCCGACCAGGAACAGCCGGGCGCCCTCCCGGGCGAAGGCGCGGGCCACGCCGCTTCCGAGGCTGCCGCCGCCCCCGTAGACGATGGCGTTCTTGTTCTCCAGCAACGGTGTCATGTGGCGTTCAACGCCACCGACACCGGGAAGTCATCGCTGCCGGGCGATGAGGCGGTCGAGGAACCGCTGGGCCCGGCGGGCCCGCTCGGTCGTCCAGCGGGGATCGGACCGCAACGACGGGCCCTCGGCGCTGGGCAGGACCGTCACACCGCGCGCCCGGCGGCGCAGCAGGCTGACGCGGGGCGGCGACCCGTGGCTCGACACGGCCACCAGCATACGGCGGGACGCCGGCGGACAGCGGCTGATCAGTCGTGGGCGGGAGTCACCGGCGGGCGGTCCGCCGCCGTGGTGGGGCGGACCACGAACGCCACCGTGAAGATCGCGGCGATGCCGGTGGCGATGATGGCCAGGAGGGCCCAGATCAGCTGGCGGGCGTCGCCGGAGGGGCCGACCACCAGCGTGCCCGCGGCCACGAACGGGAGCACCGCCGCGGCCACCGCCAGGCGGCGGGGCCAGGCCAGGAGGCGGGTGACCAGGGGATGTTCCTCGATCCGGGCCACCAGGCCGGCCAGCGCGCCGACCACGGTGAGGATGACGCCCGCGCCGAGCTGGGTGCGGGTGTCGGGGGCGACCGAGCCGTCCAGGGGGGTGCCGGCCACGAGGGTGTCCAGCCGCCAGGCGCCCACCACCAGGGTGACGGCGGCGGCCACCGTGGCGAACCAGGCGGACCGCAGCCAGCCCCGCCGGGATGGGCGCAGCGACCAGCGCACCTCGGCCACGCCCCGCTCCAGGCCGCGCGAGCGCAGCGCCACGCGCAGGTGGTCGCCCGGGTCGATGTCGATGCAGGCCAGGTCGTCCTCGTCGAGCCCGGCCCACAGCGTGGCCACCGGGACGTCGACGCCGTGGGGCAGGTCCGCCTCGAAGTGGTAGCTCTCGCCGCTGAAGAGGCCCTCGGCCGGCGACGCCGCCCGCCGCGGGATCCAGCACAGCGCGGCCATCGGCCCGCGGGGCCAGGGCTCGGGCGCCAGCTCGGTCAGCTCCTCGTAGGAGAACTTCACGATGCGCTGCGTGCCCGGCGGGTCGCCGACGAAGGTGAGCAGCAGGAACTGGTCGGTCAGCCGGTCGAGGACCAGGGCGAAGATGTCGTCGGCCCGCAGCGCCTCCCGCTGGCCACCACCGGTGCCGAACGCGGCCCGGGCCGAGTCCCGATCAGGCCCGGGGCCGGTGACGCAGGTCGCGATCTCCTCGGCCACGTCCTCGTCCAGCGGCTCGCCCAGCAGCCCCTCGGCCCAGGCGATCATCCCGGTGACGGTCAGGAGGCCCTGGTGGCGCCGGGTGAGGATCGGCAGCGACGCTCCGGACTCGTCCCGGCAGTTGAAGTTGACCAGCGTCTCCTTGCGCAGCGTGGCCAGTGGCACCAGCCGGAAGCGCACGTCGTCCACGACGATCTCCGGCGCGGCCGCGGGCAGCGTGAAGTGGACGCTCTGCTGGCGCCGGAACGTGGTCTCGTCGCGGTACTCCAGCGTGTCGACCCGCCGGTGGACCCAGTCGGGCTGGGCGATGAGCATGCGCACCGCCGCCAGCCCGGCCGACCCCGTGGCCAGCGCGGCGGCCAGCAGATCGCTCGGCCACATCTCGCCGGGCGCGTCGCCCTCGCCCGCCCCGTACCCCTCCTCGACCACCTCGGTCACGCCCGCCGAGGCTAGGGGCTGGCGACGGACCCACGTATCCGGGGAGCGGGCCCCGCGCTCAGGAACTCGAGAGCGCGCGTGGCGGACGCGCGCCATGTCCCTCGGAGGACACCCATGAACCCGAATCCCTCGCGCATGATGGTCGCGGCCTTGCTGGTCGCGGCCGGTGGCCTGGTGGCCGCCTGCGAAACCGGAGCCAACGGCCTGCCCCGGGTCGAGACCATCACCGTGGCGGCGCAGGACACGACGCCGCCGGAGCTCGCGACGATGGTCGAGATCGAGAACGGCAAGCAGCTCACGCCGCCCACGACGGCGAACACGACGACCGGCTGGTCCACGACGCTCGGCGCCGGACCGTCCGGCACGTTCAGCGTCTACACCGAGGGCGACAACCTCGGCATCCTCGTGACGGCGCACGACGACGAGAGCGGCGTCCAGAAGGTCGAGGTGCTCCCCAACAGCGGCCACGGCTCGTGCAGCAGCGGTCCGATCGGCACGACCAGCGGCCCCGGCCTGGCGTCGATGCCGCTCCCGCTGGGCCCCGACGCCGGCGTCAAGCCCGGCGACGAGGTCGCCCGCTGGGGCTTCGGCAACGCGACGGTCGCCGTGGTCCCGGGCGACATCGTCGAGGTCGCCGTGCGCGTGACCGACAACTTCGGCAACGAGAGCACCGGCTCGTTCCGGGTCGACGTGGCCTGCACGCCCACCGGCTGAGCGCGGGGGCGGTCTACGGCTGGGGTGGCCGGTGCATCCGGACCACCCCGTCGTGGATCGCGGCCTGGGCCACGCCCTCGGCCACCCGCGGGGCGACCCGGGTGTCGAACACCGACGGGACCACGTGGTCGGGCGCCAGCTCGTCCTCGGACACGCAGGCGGCGATGGCCTGGGCCGCCGCCAGCTTCATGCCCTCGGTGATCTGGGTCGCCGCCACGTCCAGCGCCCCCCGGAAGATGCCGGGGAAGGCGAGCACGTTGTTGATCTGGTTCGGGTAGTCGCTGCGGCCCGTGGCGATCACCCGGGCGATGCCGTCGGCGTCCTCGGGGGTGATCTCGGGATCGGGGTTGGCCAGGGCGAACACGATCGGGTCCGACGCCATCGTCCGCAGGTCGGCCGCGGTGACCAGGCCCGGGCCCGACACGCCGATGAACACGTCGGCGCCCGGCAGCATCTGGGCCAGCGTGCCCTCCCGCCGCTCGGGGTTGGTGTTCTCGGCGAACCAGAGCTTGGCCACGTTGAGGTCGTCGCGGCCGGCCCAGATGGCGCCCTTGCGGTCGACGCCGATGATGTCCTCCACCCCGGCCTGCAGGAGGATCTTGCTGATCGCCACGCCCGCGGCGCCCACGCCCGCGATGACGACCTTGAGGTCGGCCATCTTCTTGTCGACGATGCGCAGCGCGTTCTCCAGCGCGGCCAGCGTGACGACGGCGGTGCCGTGCTGGTCGTCGTGGAACACGGGGATGTCGAGCAGCTCCTTCAGCCGCTCCTCGACCTCGAAGCACTCGGGAGCGGCGATGTCCTCCAGGTTGATGCCGCCGAAGGTGGGCGCGATGCGGCAGACGGTCTCGACGATCTCGTCGGCCGAGGACACGTCGATGCACACCGGGAAGCCGTCGACCCCGGCGAAGTGCTTGAACAGCAGCGCCTTGCCCTCCATGACCGGCAGCGCGGCCTCGGGCCCGATGTCGCCCAGGCCCAGCACCGCGGTGCCGTCGCTGACGATGGCGACCGTGTTCTTCTTGATGGTGAGGTCGTGCACCCGGTTCGGCTCGGCGGCGATGGCGTTGCACACACGGGCCACGCCCGGCGTGTAGGCCATGGACAGGTCGTCGCGGTCGCCCACCGGCATGCGGGCCAGCACCTCGATCTTGCCGCCGTCGTGCATGAGGAAGGTGCGGTCGAGGCACTCGAGCACCTCGCAGCCCTCCAGCCCGTCGGCCGCGGCGCGCACCTGCTCGATGTGCTCGGTGCTGCGGCAGTTGATGACCAGGTCCTCTTCCAGGGCCGGACCGCGTACGTCGAAGCCGCCGATGGCGGCGATGTTGCCGCCGGCCTCGCCTACGGCGGTGGCGAGGCGGCCGAGAGAGCCGGGACGGTTGTCGAGACGGACCCGCAGGCGGATCGAGTAGGCAGCGGTCGGAAGAGCCACGGAGCGACGCTACTCGGCGTCTCTCGCGTCACTACAACCGGATTCGCGGGGGTCGCGGCGGGGGTACCCTCCCAGTGATGCCCAGCGTGTTCGAGGTGATCACGGCCGACGGCTTCGAGCAGGTGGCCTACTGCCACGACGCCGCCACCGGGCTCCGGGCCATCGTCGCGATCCACTCGACCGCGCTCGGGCCCGGCCTCGGGGGGACCCGGTTCTATCCCTACGCGTCCGAGGACGAGGCCCTCATCGACGTGTGCCGGCTGGCCAAGGGCATGACCTACAAGCATGCGGTGTGCGGCAACGACCTGGGCGGCGGCAAGGCCGTCATCCTCGGCGACCCGGCCGCGCTGCGCAGCGAGGCGCTGTTCCGGGCCTACGGCCGGTTCGTGGAGGGCCTGAGCGGGCGCTACCTCACGGCCGAGGACGTGGGCACCACCCAGGCCGACATGGACGTCATCTCCCGGGAGACCCGCCACGTGACCGGGGTCAGCGAGTCGCTCGGCGGCTCCGGCGACCCGTCGCCCGCCACCGCCTGGGGCGTGCTCTGGGCCATGAAGGCGGTGGCCGAGCGGCTGTGGGGCACGCCGGATCTGAGCGGGCGCCACGTGTGCATCTCGGGCGTGGGCAAGGTGGGCGCGGCGCTGGCCGAGCACCTGGCGAGCGAGGGGGCCAAGCTCACGGTCACCGACGTGAACACCCAGGCGGTGGACACGGTCGTGGCCCGGGACGGCGCCAAGGCCGTCGCGCCCGAGGCCGCCCACGCCGTGCCGTGCGACATCTTCTCGCCCTGCGCGCTGGGGGCGGTGCTCAACGCCACCACCATCCCCGAGCTGCACTGCGACGCGGTGGTCGGATCGGCCAACAACCAGCTCGCAGCCGAGCAGGAGGACGCCGAGCGGCTGCGGCAGCGGGGCATCGTCTACGCCCCCGACTTCGTGGCCAACGCCGGCGGGGTCATCAACATCGCCGAGGAGCCCCACGGCTACGACCGCCAGCGGGCCTACGACCGGATCCGCACGATCCACGACACCCTGCTGCGGGTGTTCGACCGGGCCGAGGCCGACGGGATCACCACCGCGGCCGCGGCCGACCGCCTGGCCGAGGAGCGCATCGCCTCGGTCAGCCACACCCAGCTGATCCGCACCGGTCGCTGAGCGTTCTCCCGCCCGTAACCGGGTGCGTGACGAGGGCGTTCGCGGCTCGATTAGCGTCCCGGTGTGGCCATCGTCCTCGTGATCGTCATCGTGGTCGCCGTGGCGGCCTGCGCCGTCCTCGCCCGCGCCCGGGGCCAGGTGCAAGCTCAGCTGACCCAGTCGGAGGCCCGGGCCCGGGAAGCCGCCACCCGGCTGGCGGCCGTGACCGCGGAGCGGGACGAGCTGGCCGGGGCGAAGGAGTGGCTCACCGCCGCCAACACCCGCATCCAGGGCGACGCCGACCGCCAGCGGGAGCGGGCCGACGAGCTCGCCACCCGCCTGGAGAGGGCCACCGCCGGCACCAGCGACGACGGGCTGTGGAACCTGCTGCTCGCGCACCTCACCCGGCGCTGGGCCGCGATGGTCGGCGTGCCGCCCGAGGGCCGGACGGTCACGTCCGGGCCCGGGGGCGCCCAGCTGGCGGAGGCCCTGTCCCGCGAGGTCGAGCGCCTGCGGGAGGAGGTCGGCGTGGACGTCGACCTGGTGGCCAGCGCCGACGGCCCCCGCCTGGGCGACGACCCGGCGGACCGGGTGCCGGTGCTGCTGGCAGCGGTGGAGATGCTGGGGGTGCTGGCCGCGTCCTGCCAGCAGGTGACCGTCGAGATGGGCGAGACGCTGGTGCTCGTGGGCGAGGGCCGGCTCGATCCGGGCGACGAGCTGGCCGCGGTGCGGGACCGGGTCGCCGCGGCCGGTGTCGCGGTCGGGCCGCTGAAGGTCGACGCCGAGGACGAGCGCGTCGAGGTGGCGGTCCACCCGGCAGCGGTCTCGTCGGGGGGCTTGACCTAAGCTCACCCGCGAATGGGGAAGGATGCCACCGAGCTTCTCGACGCGGTCGACGCGCCCGCGGCCGAGGAGGCCGCGCCCGTCGACGCCCGTGCGGCCCGCAGGGACAAGCTCGTCTTCCGTTCCGCACTGGTCATCGCCGCGCTCCCCTTCGTGGTGACGGCGCTGGTCCTGATCTTCACGGTCGGTGGCGACTACCACCCGGCCGGCGACCTGGCCATGACCGAGATGCACATCCGGGACATCGGCCACCACGAGGTGCTGATCGGCCTCTACTCGCGCTGGAACTGGTCCCACCTGGGGCCGATGCAGTTCTACCTGGTGGCCCCGTTCTACTGGCTGTCCGGGGACTCCTCGATCGGCATGGTGCTGGGGGCGCTGGCCCTCAACCTGGCCTCGATCATCGGGATCCTCGTCATCTCCCGCCGCCGCGGCGGTACCCCGCTGGTCATCTGCAGCCTGCTCGGCTGCCTGCTGCTGGCCCGCACGATGGGGCCCGAGGTCCTCGGCGACTCGTGGAACCTCACGCTCACCGTGTTCCCCTTCGCCCTGCTCGCCTTCGTGACCTGGTCGCTCTGGGTGGGCGAGCTGTGGGCGCTCCCGGTCGGGGTGTTCGTCACCTCGTTCCTGGTGCAGACCCACATCGGGTTCCTGGCGCTGGCGGTCCCGCTGTTGGCCCTGGGCATCGGCGCGCTGGCGTTCCGGCTCCTGCGCGCCCGCCGCGCCCGGCCCGCCCCGGCCGGCAGCAACGGCAACGGTGACGGCGAGCCCGCGAGCACCGACGGTGCGACGTTGCCGGATCGGCGCGGCCTGCTGCGGGCGGGCGTGATCAGCGCGGTGCTGTTCGGGATCCTCTGGCTGCCGCCGGTGCTGGATCGCCTCTGGTACAAGCCGTCGAACGCGGGCAACGCCTGGCGCTACTTCCGCCATCCCCGGGAGGGCGGGCACACGCTCGCCGCCGGCTGGCGGGTGGCGGCCGGCCAGTTCGGGTGGAAGCCCGAGTGGGTGACCGGCAAGCTGCCGATGGACGAGTACACGGGCCAGTCCCGCTTCCTGTTCCACTCCCCCAAGCCCCTGTGGCTGCTGGCGGTGGTGGTGGCCGGGGTGCTGGCGTGGCGCCTGGCCCACGAGGCGCGGCGGTTGTACCTCATCGCGCTGTTCATGGTCGCGACCGTGGTGTTCTCGGTGATGCGCACCGCGGGCGCGGTGCAGGACTACCGGCTGAAGTACACGTGGGCCCCGCCCATGGTGGTCGCGGTGGTCGTGGCCTGGGTGCTGTGGCTGGCCCTGGTGCGCCACCCCGCGGCCCGCCGCTGGCTCGGCGCGGCGGCCCTCGTGGTGGCCGTGGTCGTGGCCGGCGCCCTCACGGTGAGCGGCGCCCGGGAGGGCACGCCGCACCGCGACGACGTCGAGGTGGTCGACACGCTCACCGCTCCCCTGCTGGAGCGCTACGCAGGCATCGACGAGCCGCTGGTGATGGACGAGGTGTCCAACCTCGCCGTGCCCTGGTACACCCGTGGGATCGCGCTCCAGCTGGAGCGGCACGGCATCCCGGTCGAGATCGACCGCAACATCGGCTACATGTTCGCCCGCAGCCAGGTGTTCCAGGGCGGCCCGACCACGGCCCACCTGCTGGTGGCCACGGGCGAGGACGTCGAGCCCCTGCTGGAGCAGGGCAACGTCCACCTGGTCTCCCGCTGGACGGCCGTGCCCCTGGCCGAGCACCAGAAGCTCAACCGCGACCTCGAGCACCTCAAAGAGCAGTACGACAACGGCGAGGTCACCCAGAACGAGTACAAGTTCTTCTCGGTCGCGATCGGCTCGGAGATGGCCGGCGACCGGCCCGACACGACCGCCAACGACGTCGCGGTCTTCGTCGTGGACCGCCCCGGCGGCACCGACGACCGTCCGGGAACGTCGCGGGCCTAGGCGTCGGGGACGTCGCGCTCGTAGGGAAAGCCGAGGTCCGGCGCGGTCACCAGGGCCCGGACCGGCAGTCCCACCTCGGCCGCCAGGGCCTCGACCGTGCCGCCGCGGTCGACCACCGGGACGAGCAGGACCGGCTCGGCGCCGCACGCCCGCACCACCTCGGCGGCCTCCAGCATCGACACGCCCCGGGTCACGGCGTCCTCGGTGATGGCGACCCGGTCGCCCGGCTCCAGCGCGCCCGCCAGCCGGCCGCCGGCGCCGTGGTCCTTGGTCTCCTTGCGGACGCTGAACGCCCGCAGCGACCGCCCCCGGGTGGCCGCGATGGCGGCGGTGGCGAACGCGGCGGCGTCGGCCCCCATGGTCAGCCCGCCGAGGGCGGTCACGTCGTCGGGCAGGGCTGCGAGCAGGGCGTCGGCCACCAGCAGCATCCCGTCGGGCCGGCACGTCGTCTGCTTGGCGTCGATGAACCACCGGCTGCGCTTGCCGGACTTGAGCACGAAGTCGCCTTCCCGCACGGAATGGCGCAGCAGGTGCTCGACCAGGGCTGCGGGCGCGCTCATCCGCGCACCCTACGGGCTGCGCTCAATGAGCGCTCGGCCCACGGGGCCGAGTAACGCACTGTGTCTCTGGTTCGCTCGACAAGCTCGCTCACCCGATTTGGACTGTACGCCCCGAGCCGCCCGGCTCGGCCTCGATCAACCGCCCGATCTCGGCCGCGGCGAGGCCCGAGTCCCCCAGCAGCGCCAGCGCCCGGGACACGTCGGAGGCGGGGACGACGGCCACCATGCCCACGCCCAGGTTGAACACCCGGGCCATCTCGTCGTCGCCGATCCCGCCCAGCCGCTGGATCTCGGAGAACACCCGCGGCACCTCCCAGCTGGACCGGTCCAGCTCCGCGTCCACGCCCGGCGGCAGCACCCGCGGGACGTTGCCCACCAGCCCGCCGCCGGTGATGTGGGCGAGCGCCCGCACGTCGACGTCGCCCAGCAGCCGGGTCACGGCCGGGGCGTAGATCACCGAGGGCGCCAGCAGCTCGTCCGCCACCGTGTGCCCCTCGAACAGCTCGTCGTCGAGGCCCAGCCCGGCCCGGTCGAACAGCACCCGGCGGGCCAGCGAGTAGCCGTTGGACCGCAGCCCGGGCGACGGCAGGCCCAGCACCACGTCGCCCGGCCGGGCCTCGGCGCCGGTGAGGATCCGGTCCCGCTCGACCACGCCCACCGCGAAGCCGACCAGGTCGAACTCGCCGGGCTCCATGGCCCCCGGGTGCTCGGCCATCTCCCCGCCCACGAGGGCGCAGCCGGCCTGGCGGCACCCCTCCACCACCCCGGTCACCAGGGCATCGATCTGGTCCGGGTCGAGGACGCCCACCGAGATGTAGTCGAGGAAGAACAGCGGCGCCGCCCCCTGGCACACGATGTCGTCCACGCACATGGCCACGAGGTCGATGCCGATCGTGTCGTAGCGACCGGCGGCCCGGGCCACCATGGCCTTGGTCCCGACGCCGTCGGTGGAGGACACGAGGATCGGCTCTCGGAAGCCCGCGGGCAGCCCGATCAGGCCGCCGAACCCGCCGATGTCGCCCAGGACCTCGGGCCGGTAGGTGGAGCGGACCTTGGCCTTGATGCGCTCGACCGCGGCCTCGCCCGCGGCGATGTCGACGCCCGCGGCGCGGTAGGTCTCCCCCGTCACGCCCGGCTCACGCGTTGGTGCCGTCCAGCACGGGCTGGACGATGGCCTCGCTGGTGGGCATCTCGTTGTCCTCCAGCACGTGCTTGCGCAGGGTGAGCGGCACCTCGACCGGGTAGTCCCCGGTGAAGCACGCGTCGCAGAACCCGGCCCCCGCCGCGCCGGTGGCGGCCACCAGCCGGTCGAGGCTGAGGTAGGCGAGCGTGTCGACGTCGAGGTACTCGCGGATCTCGTCGATGTCGAGGTTGTAGGCGAGCAGCTCGGTGCGGTCGCCGGTGTCGATGCCGTAGAAGCACGACCAGCGCACCGGCGGCGAGGGGATGCGCAGGTGGACCTCGGTGGCGCCCGCCTCCCGCAGCATGCGGACCAGCTGGTGCTGGGTGGTGCCGCGCACGATCGTGTCGTCCACCACCACCAGCCGCTTGCCCACGATGTTCTCGCGCAGCGGGTTGAGCTTCATGCGCACGGCCCGGGCCCGCATCTCCTGGCTCGGGGCGATGAAGCTGCGGCCGATGTAGCGGTTCTTGACCAGGCCCTGGCCCAGCGGGATGCCGCTGGCGCGGGCGAAGCCCTCGGCCGCGGGCACGCCCGACTCGGGGACGCCCATCACCATGTCGGCGTCGACCGGCGCGTGCGCGGCCAGCTGCTCGCCCATGCGGATGCGGGCCTGGTGGACGCTCTGGCCGTACAGGCGGCTGTCGGGGCGGGCGAAGTAGACGAACTCGAACAGGCACAGGTGGGGATCGGCCGCCGGGCCGAAGGGGTGGAGCTCCCGCACGCCGTGCTCGTCGATCACGACCATCTCGCCGGGGTCGAGCTCGCGGTCGAACTTGGCCCCCACGATGTCGAGGGCCGGCGTCTCGGACGCCAGCACGTGGCCGCCCTCGGGCATCTGGCCCAGGCACAGCGGCCGGAAGCCCTGGGGGTCGCGCACGCCGATGACCCGGCTCTGGTCCATGATCGCCAGCGAGAACGCGCCTTGGAGGCGGGTGACGACGGTGGCGACCGCCCGCTCCAGCGCGTCGTCGCTCTCGCCCTCGACGGGCGGCGGCTCGTGGGCCAGCTCGGCGGCGATCAGCTCGGCGATGAGGTCGCTGTCGCTGGTGACCGTGCCTTCGAGCATCCCGGCCTCGGCCACGAGCGCCTCGGTGTTGACCAGGTTGCCGTTGTGGCCCAGCGCGAACATGCGCTCGCCCACGGACCGGTAGGCGGGCTGGGCGTTGCGCCAGGTCGACGACCCGGTGGTCGAGTAGCGGCAGTGGCCTATCGCGAGGTGGCCGTGGAGGCCGGCCAGGGTGCGATCGTCGAACACGCTGGCGACCAGGCCCTGGTCCTTGACCACGGTGAGCAGGTCGCCGTCACTGACCGCCATGCCCGCCGCCTCCTGGCCGCGGTGCTGGAGGGCGAAAAGTCCCAGGTAGGTGAGGTGCGCGACGTTCTGGCCCGGGGCGTGGACGCCGAAGACGCCGCACGCCTCCCGGAGACTGCCGTCCTCGGCCCCAGCCTCGCGAGAGTCGATCACCGCCCCAGTCTGCCCGGTCCGGGGGGCATATCGGCGAAACCCCCTTCCGGGGTGCTCTAGCCTGGTCCGTCGATGCTTCTCGATCTGCGGTCACCGACCGTGCGCAAGCTGGCGAAGTACTCGGGCGCGTCCGTGGTGGCCGTGTGCGTGGGGCAGCCGGTGTTCTGGATCTGCAACGGCCTGCTGGGGTGGGACGCGATCGTCTCCAACCTGGTCTCGGTCTCGGCCGGCGCGGTGCCCAACTACACGATCAACCGGCGCTGGACCTGGAGCCAGACGGGCAAGAACCGGCTCTGGGGCGAGGTCGTCCCGTTCTGGGCCATGTCGGCGCTGGGCGTGGTCTTCTCGCTGGTGGCCGTGCACTACGCGGACCAGCGCTGGCACTCGACCGCCATCAACGCGATGGCCCAGCTCTTCGGGTTCGGCGTCCTGTGGCTGGCCAAGTTCTTCGTGCTCGACAAGCTGATGTGGCGCATCGTCCACGACCTCCAGCCCGACGTGGCCATCGACGAGGCCGAGGCCGGCCTGGTCGGCGCCCTGGACCTGGACGGCACCCGCGGCGAGCCCTCCCTCCCCCAGCCCAACGGCGCCAACGGCACCGGCTCCAACGGGACCGAGCCTCCCGCCGCCGACAGCGAGGTCGGCGCCGGCGAGGTCGAGGCCGACCCCGATGAGGTCCCGGAGGAGTCCCCCCGGCTCTGACCGGCTAGCCCTGGGTCGTGCCCTGGCCCAGCAGCTCGGGCAGGCGGCCGCGCCACGCGGCGGTGACCTCCGCCAGGTCCAGGTCGAACGCGGCCGCAGCCGGGCCCTCGACCACCAGGCGGTCGCCGCCGGCCTCGCCGACCACGGTGGCCCGGACGCCGGCCGCGGTGAGGCGGCGCCCGACCTCGCCCTCGGCTGCGGGGTCGATGGCCAGCACGAACCGGCTGGGCGACTCGCCGAACAGCCACCGGTGGGCCACGCCGGCGGCCGCCTCGTCGGGCGGGACCGTGACCCGGGCGCCGACGCCGCTGGCCACGGCCATCTCGGCCAGGGCCGGGCCCAGGCCACCGTCGGCCGTGTCGTGCACGCCGAGCACCAGGCCGTCGATGACCAGGTCGCGCACGGCGTCGCACACCCGGCGGTGGGCGTCGAAGTCGAGGGCGGGCGGCGTGCCGGCCCTGTGGCCCCGGCTCCAGGCCCAGCACGAGCCCGACAGCGTGGCGGGCTCGTCGCCCACCACCACGATGCGGGTGCCGGCCACCAGCCCGACGCCCGGGGGGGCCACCGCCAGCCGGTCGATCATCCCCACCACCGCCACCACCGGCGTGGGGTCGATGTCGCGCCCGCGGGACTCGTTGTAGAGGCTGACGTTGCCGCCCACGACCGGCAGCCCCAGGGCCCGGCAGGCGTCGCCCATGCCGTCGATGGCCTCGGACAGCTGCCACATCGTCTCGGGATGGGTGGGGTTGCCGAAGTTGAGGCAGTTGACCAGCGCCAGCGGGCGGGCGCCCACGCAGGCCAGGTTGGCGATCGCCTCGGCCACCACCAGCGCGGTGCCCTGGCGGGGATCGAGGGCGCACCAGCGGTGGTTGCCGTCGCACGTCAGGGCCAGGCCCCGCCCGGTGTCGGCCCCGGTCACCGGGTGCTTGAGCCGCAGCACCGTGGCGTCGCCGCCCGGTCCCTCCACGGTGTTGAGGAACAGCTGCGTGTCGTACTGGCCCGACACCCAGGACGTGTCGCTGAGCATCGCCACCACGTCGGCGCCCGGATCGGCCGGCGGCGCCAGCGCGGCATCGGCCTCGTCCGCCAGCCGGGCCGACCGGTCGGCCGGCTCGGCCCGGGGCCGGTCCAGCAGCGGGGCGTCCTCGTGCAGCGAGGCGGCGGGCACGTCGGCCAGGACCTCGCCGTCGGGCCGGTCGAGGATCCGGAGCCGGCCCCCGCCCGTGACCGTGCCCACCACCGCCGAGGTGATCTCCCAGCGGGCGCAGATGGCGGTCACCGCGTCGAGGTGCTCCGGCTCGACGATGGCCAGCATCCGCTCCTGGCTCTCGCTCGTCATGACCTCGAACGGCTCCATGCCCGCCTCGCGCTGGGGGACCTCGGACACGTAGACGTCCATGCCCACACCGCCGCGGCTGGCGGTCTCGCTGGTGGCACAGGTCAGGCCCGCCCCACCGAGGTCTTGGATGCCGACCACGAGGTTGGCATCGAGCATCTCCAGGCACGCCTCGATGAGGCGCTTCTCCTCGAACGGGTCGCCCACCTGCACGCTGGGACGCTTGGCCGCGTCGGCCTCGTCGTCGCTGAATCCGGCCGATGCGAGCACCGACACACCGCCGATCCCGTCGCGCCCCGTGGTGGAACCGAACAGGATCGCGAGGTTTTCGACCCCTGAAGCCGCCCCCAACACCAGCCGTTCCACGGGCAGGACCCCGAGACAGAACACGTTCACAAGCGGATTGTCTTGATACGTTTCGTCGAAGACCGTCTCACCCCCAACGGTGGGGACGCCGACGGAGTTGCCATAGCCACTGATGCCGGAGACGACACCTTCGGCGATCCAGCGGCTGCGGGCATCGGACAGCGGGCCGAAGCGCAGCGGGTCCATCAGGGCGATGGGCCGGGCCCCCATGGTGAAGACGTCACGGAGGATGCCACCGATGCCGGTCGCCGCGCCCTGATAGGGCTCGATCGCGGACGGGTGGTTGTGGCTCTCGATGCGGAACGCCACCGCGATTCCGTCGCCCGCGTCGACCACGCCGGCGTTCTCCCCCGGCCCCACCAGCACCGCCGGTCCCTCGGTGGGGAGGCGCCGCAGGTGCAGGCGGCTGGACTTGTACGAGCAGTGCTCGGACCACATGACGGCGTACATCGCCAGTTCCAGGTGGTTGGGGGTGCGACCGAGGATGCGCTCGATGGCGGCGGCCTCGTCGTCGGTGAGCCCGAGGGCCCGATGGATCGGCTCGTCGGTGGGCACGCGCCCAAACATAAGGGATCGGAGCCATACTCCCGAGCACGTACGCGGAGCGCGCCGGGCGTCACGATCCGGCGCCGGGAGCGAGTCCTCCAATGGAACTCGCTGCGGTGGGAAGTAGAGCCAAATAGCGCGATCGATCAAAGCGAAATATGCTTCACCCATGCCCGAGTCGACCCGCAAGCGCACTCCCATGAGCAACCAGCACAAAGCCGCTCTCGCCGAGGGCCGAGATCAGGGCCGTGCTGTCCGGCGATACCTGGAAGCGCTCGAGGCTCACAAGCCCCGTCGTGGCCGCAAGCGCACGCCGGAATCCATGAAGAAGCGGCTCAACGCCGTCGAAGCTGAGATCGCTGTGGCCGACCCGCTCAAGCGGGTCCACCTGGTGCAGGAGCGCTTCGATCTGGAGTCGGCGATCGAGGCAAGCGAGTCAAAGGTCGACCTCGACCAGCTCGAAAAGGACTTCGTGAAGTCGGCCGCGCCCTACAGCGAGCGCAAGGGCATCACGTACTCCGCCTGGCGCGAGGTCGGCGTGCCCGCCAACGTCCTGGAGAAGGCGGGGATCACCCGCCGGGCTTGACCGCCACCCCGGCGGTCACCAGCAGCGACCGCAGCAGCGGCACGCCGTCGGTGGAGCCCAGCAGGGTGTGGCTGGCCCGCTCCGGGTGGGGCATGAGCCCGACCACGTTGCGGCCCGCAGAGCAGACCCCGGCGATGTCGTCCATCGACCCGTTGGGGTTGTCGACGTAGCGGAACACGACCCGGTCCTCGGCACGCAGCTCGGCCAGCGTGTCGGGCTCGCACGTGTAGTTCCCCTCGAAGTGGTTGACAGGGATGGCGAGCTCGGTCCCGACCTCGACGCCGGTCGTGAGCGCCGTCCCGCCTGTCTCGACCCGGATGGTCGCCGGCCGGCACAGGAACTTGAGGCCCGCGTTCTTCTGCAGCGCCCCGGGCAGCAGCCCGGCCTCGCACAGCACCTGGAAGCCGTTGCAGATGCCGACCACCGGTCCCCCCGCGGCCGCGTGGGCCCCGACCGCCTGCATGACGGGCGAGAACCGGGCGATGGCCCCAGGGCGCAGGTAGTCGCCGTGGGCGAACCCGCCCGGCAGCACGACCGCGTCGACCCCGCGGATCGTCTCGTCGCCGTGCCACAGCAGCCGGGCCTCGCCGCCCAGGCCGCGCACGGCCTCGGCCACGTCCAGCTCGCAGTTGGATCCCGGGAAGACGACGACGCCGACGACGGCGGGCATCAGGACGGGACCGCCGCGGACGCGGTGACGGTCACGGTGTAGTCCTCGATCACCGGGTTGGTGAGGAAGCGCCGGCACATGTCGTCGACCTCCGCTCGGGCCGTGGCCTCGTCCGGGCTGTCGAGCACGAACCGGAAGGCCTTGCCCACCCGCACCTGCGACACGCCGTCGAACCCGAGGGCGGGCAGCGACCGCTCGATCGTCGCCCCCTGGGGGTCGGCGACACCCTCCCGCAGGCGGGTTTCGACCAGCACCGAGAACTCCATGCGGCTCAGCGTACGCGCCCGGGTGGTGAAGGCGTGACCCCCCGGAACTCCGGGCCGTCGAGGACAGGAGCGACCGTCTCGGCGTCGAGGACGGCCGCGGCCTCGACGTCGTCGGACCAACCCCACTCGACGAGCTGCCGCCCCGAGTCGGAGGTGCTCAGCCACTCGTAGAGGTCGTCCCGCGCCGCGTCGAAGGCGGCAGCCGCGGCGCGGCCCTCGGGCGACACCGTGGACTCGGGCCGGCCCGCGTCGACCAGGGCACGGATCACCGCCCCGGCCCCGAGCAGATCCTCCACCGCCGGGCGCAGGGGGCCCAGGCTGCCGCGCCAACGCTCGCCCGCCGCCACGACCGCCACCGGCTCCGGCTGGGCGCCAGCCACGGCGGCGACCGCCGCCGCGTTGCGCAGGCAGCCGGCCAGCACCTGCGCGTCGGGCACGTCGTTCTGGGCGCCGAACGCCAGGGCGGACCCGTTGGGCGAGGGCAGCACCAGGCGGGTGCCGGCCGGGACGCGGGCCAGGTCGGTGGGCGAGAGCGACCAGTGGCCGTCCTCGCGCCTGCCGGCCAGCTCGGCGTCGTGGCGAGCCGCGTAGGCGCGGGCGGCGTCGCCCGCGGCCCACACGTAGGGCAGGACGATGGCGCCGCGGCCGATGGCCACCGACACCGCAGAGGTGAACCGCAGCACGTCCACCACCACGACCGCGCCCGCGCCCTGAGCCACGTGGGCCAGGCCATCCACTCCCCACTCGAAGCGGACCGCCCAGCCTGCCTGGCCGCGCCAGACGGAATCGTCCTCGTCAGGCACCTGCGCCGGGCCAGTCGGCGAACGGCCGGCCGGTGATGCGCTCGTAGGCCTCGATGTAGCGGTGGCTGGTCGCCGCCACCACCTCGTCCGACAGCGGCGGCGGGGGCGGCGTCTTGTCCCAGTCGAGCTTGTCGAGCAGGTCCCGCACCGGCTGCTTGTCGAACGACGGGGGCGTCGAGCCCGGCTGCCACGCATCGGTGGGCCAGAAGCGGGACGAGTCGGGCGTGAGCACCTCGTCGCACAGGACCAGCTCGCCGTCCACCAGGCCCAGCTCGAACTTGGTGTCGGCGATGATGATGCCGCGCTCACGGGCCCAGTCGGCGCCCCGCTGGTAGAGGGCGAGCGAGACGTCCCGCACCTTGGAGGCCAGCGCCTCGCCGATCAGGTCGGCGGCGGCCGCGAAGGAGATGTTCTCGTCGTGGCCCTCGTCGGCCTTGGTCGAGGGCGTGAACACCGGCAGCGGCAGGCGGGACGACTCGAGCAGGTCCTCGGGCAGCCGGGTGCCGTGCATGGTCCCCGCCTGGCGGTACTCCTTCCAGGCCGAGCCGGTGATGTAGCCCCGCACGATGCACTCCACCGGCAGCATGTCGGCCTTGCGGGTGAGCATGATGCGCCCGGCGAGGTCGGCCTCGGCCGCCGCCTCCTGGGCGGACTCGGGCAGGTCGGCCAGGTCGGTCGAGATCAGGTGGCCGGGCACGATGTCGGCCAGCTGCTCGAACCAGAAGGCGGACATGGCGGTGAGGACGCGTCCCTTGTCGGGGATGGGCTCGGCCATGACGACGTCGAAGGCCGAGATGCGGTCGCTGGTCACCATCAGCAGGCGGTCGTCGCCGACGCCGTAGATGTCGCGGACCTTGCCGGAGTGGATGTAGGGCAGACCGAGGTCGGTCACGGGGAGACCCTCCGAGGACAGTGCGGGCGTGCGGCGGGCTTAAAGGATCGGTTCAGGACGGTAGCGGGCGGCATCGGGGTGCTCGGACGCGATCTCTTCTACCCGCTGGACGAAGGCCTCGACCTGGCGGGGGGCGGCGCCCACGAACCCGGAGCGGTCGGCCAGGACGGCGTCGATCGTGGCCCGGTCGAGGCCGAGGCGGTCGTCGCCGGCCAGGCGCTCGGCCAGGTCGTTGCCCGTCGCGCCTTCGCGCAGGGCGAGCGCCACCGCCACGGCGTGCTCCTTGATGGCCTCGTGCGCCTGCTCACGGCCCACGCCGGCCCGCACCGCGGCCACCAGCACCTTGGTGGTGGCGAGGAACGGCAGGTAGCGGTCGAGCTCGCGCTCGACGACGGCGGGGAAGGCGCCGAAGCCGACGAGCACCGACAGCAGGGTCTCGAACAGCCCGTCGGTGGCGAGGAAGGCGCTGGGCAGCGCCACCCGGCGGACCACCGAGCAGGACACGTCGCCCTCGTTCCACTGGTCGCCGAGCAGCTCGGAGGTCATGGACAGGTAGCCCCGCACGACCACGGCCAGGCCGTTGATCCGCTCGGCCGAGCGGGTGTTCATCTTGTGGGGCATGGCCGAGCTGCCCACCTGGCCGGGGACGAAGCCCTCGGTCACCAGCTCGTGGCCGGCCATGAGCCGGATGGTGGTGGCCAGGTTGGCCGGGCCGGCGGTCGCCTGGACCAGGGCGGACACGACATCGAAGTCGAGCGAGCGGGGGTAGACCTGGCCGACGCTGGTGAGGCCGTGGGCGAAGCCGAGGTGGTCGAGCACGGCCTGCTCCAGCCGGTCGAGCCGCTCGACGTCGCCGTCCAGCAGGTCGAGCTGGTCCTGCTGGGTGCCCATCGGGCCTTTGATGCCCCGCAGCGGATAGGTGTCGATGAGATCGCAGACCCGGCGGTAGGCGACCAGCAGCTCCTCGCCGGCGTTGGCGAAGCGCTTGCCGAGCGTCGTGGCCTGGGCGGCGACGTTGTGGCTGCGGCCCACCATGACCAGCGTGGCGTACTCGCCGGCCCGCTCGGCCAGCCGGGCCAGCGCCGCCACCATCCGGTCCCGGACCAGCTCGAGCGCCAGGCGCACCTGCAGCTGCTCGACGTTCTCGGTCAGGTCGCGCGAGGTCATGCCCATGTGCGCGTGCTCGTGGCCGGCGAGGGCGGAGAACTCCTCGATACGGGCCTTCACGTCGTGACGGTTGACCCGCTCGCGGGCCTCGATGGAGTCGAGGTCCACGGCGTCCACGACGGCCCGGTAGTCGGCGATCGCCTCGGACGGGATGTCGACCCCCAGCCCGCGCTGCGCCTCCATCACGGCGATCCAGAGCTCGCGCTCGAGGCGGATCTTGCGCTCGGGGCTCCACAGCTCGACCATCGGCTCGCTCGCGTAGCGGGAGGCCAGGATGTCGGGGAGGACGGGCTTCACGCCCCCATTCTCGCCCGTCCCGACCCGGTTGCACACGATGGCCGTTATAATAACGGCCATGCCTCGCTCGGTCCGCCAGCTGCGCAAGGCCATGGGGGTCAGCCAGGCCCTGCTGGCCGAGATCCTCGGCGTCACCCAACCCGCGGTCGCGGCCTGGGAGGCGCAGCGGCGCAGCCCGACCGGCCCGGCGGCCGAGGCCCTGGATCGCATAGCCGGCGCGCTGGAGGGGCCGACCAAGGTCTACGGCAAGTTCCGCCACCGCTCGATCGAGCTTCCATCCGAGCGCTGGACCGCGGTCGTCCCGCCGACCCTCGTCGTCGCCAAGCTGCCCCTCCGCCTGGACTGGTCGCCGCGCCAGGGCGCCCGGGACATGCGCACCGCCGCGGGGCGAGCGAGCCTCTACGCGCAGGTGCTCGACGAGGGACGGCCGGAGGACATCCGCATCTGGATCGATCCCGACGCCCTCGTCGAGCTGTGGCCCGACGTCCCGGTCGCCCGCCACATGCAGGAGCCGGTCGCCGCAATGGTGGAGTCGCTGCGATGAGCGGCCGGGGCCTCACCGACGCCCAGCGCCGCATCGCCCGGATCGTCCTGGCGGCCGCCGAGCCCGACGGGTTCCACCTGGCGGGCGGAGCCGCGCTGGTGGCGTCGAACATGACCGACCGCCCCACCCGGGCCGTCAACGCCATCACCCCGGACGACGTGGACGTCGGCGCCGTGGCCGACCGGGTCGCCGCCGCCCTGCGGGAGGCGGGCTTCGAGGTCGAGGAAACACGGCGGCTGGGCGGGCGCGTGACGCTCATGGTGACGGCGGTCGGGCCGCGGCGCAGCACGTTCGCGGTCGACCTCGCCCGCGACCCGATGGCGTGGCCCGGCGCACCGACGTCGCTCGGCCCGGCCCTGTCCCCGCGGGAGCTGGCGGCCAACAAGGTGCTGGCGCTGTTCGACCGGGTGCAGCCGCGCGACCTGGCCGACCTGGCCGCGCTGGCCGGGCAGCTCCCGGTGGAGGACATGCTGGCCGACGCCGAGGCGAAGGAGCCCGCCTTCAGCCGGAGGCTGCTGGCCGAGTGGGTGCGCAAGGTGATCGCCTCGCCCCAGGCGGACTGGCCGGAAGGCGCCGACGTCAAGGCGCTGCGCCGGTTCGGGGCCGAGCTGGCCGACTCGCTGGAGAAGGGCCCCTAGCGGGGGACCATCTCCTCGCGGTGGCGGAGCAGCTCGGCGGTCAGGTCGGCGTCGTCGATGGCGAGCATCTGGACCGCCAGGAGGGCGGCGTTCATGGCACCGTCGACGGCGACGGTCGCCACCGGGATGCCCTTGGGCATCTGGACGGTCGCGTAGAGCGCGTCCACGCCGTTGAGCGCACCGCCGGACAGGGGGACGCCGATGACCGGGAGCGTTGTCTGGCCCGCGACCGCGCCGGCCAGGTGGGCGGCCATGCCGGCGCCACAGATGATGGCGGCGTAACCGTTGTCCCGGGCGGTCGAGGCGAACTCGGCCACGATGGCCGGGGTCCGGTGGGCGGACATCACCCGCACGTCGGCCTCGATCCCGTAGCGGGTGAGGGTGTCGGCCGCGGGGGCCATCTTGTCCTTGTCGTTGGGCGACCCCATGAGGATCGCGACCTTCCTGGTCATCGGAGCGCAGCCTCCCTGGCTATGTCGGTGCGGTAGTAGCGGCCGGGCCAGGAGATCAGCTCCACGGCCTCGTACGCGTGCTGGCGGGCCGCGGCCACGGTGGGGCCCGACCCGGTGACGGCGAGCACCCGGCCGCCCGCGGTCACCAGGGCGCCGTCGTCCTCGGGGCCGCGCCCGACCCCGGCTGCGAACACCATGGCGCCCGCGGCCTCGGCCGCGGCGATGCCCTCGATCGGATCACCCGTGCGCGGCGCCGTCGGGTAGCCCTCGCTGGCCATCACGACCGCGACGCAGGCGCCGGGGTCGAAGGCGGGCGGCGGAGCCTGGGTCACGTCGCCCGCGGCCGCCGCGGCC
>DATBGF010000405.1:0-5829 GCA_036558145.1 Acidimicrobiales bacterium | reverse complement strand
TCGGCCATCTTCACCGAGCCGGAGATCGCCGACGTGGGCCTGGCCGAGGCCGACGCCTTCGCCGAGGGCCGCAAGCTGCGGGTGACCAAGGTGCCGTTCTCCGCCTCGGCCAAGGCGCTGATCAACAACGAGACCAAGGGCTTCGTGAAGATCCTGTCCGACCCGGCCACCGGAGTGGTCCTGGGTGGCTCGATCGTCGGGCGCCACGCGGCCGAGCTGATCTCCGTGCTGGCGGTGGCGGTCACCAACGGGCTGCGGGTCAACGACATCGTGGAAAGCCTGCTCGTCCACCCGTCGCTGGCCGAGGCCCTGGCCGACGCGGCTGAGTAGCCGCGGCGTGATCTCCGCCGACTCCGCCGCGTCCGTGGGCGCGGCCCTGGTGGGGGGCGGCGCCCTGCTGATGCTGGCCGCCGGCGCCGTCAAGGTGGCCGACCCGACCCGCACCGCCGGCGCCCTGGCCGCCCGGGGCTGGCCGGTCTCCGGCCTGGTCGTCCGGGCGGGCGCGCTGGCTGAGGTCGTGGTCGGCGCGGCCGTGGTGGTCGTCGGCGGGTACGCGCCGCCGGCCCTGATGGCGGTCAGCTACTTCGGCTTCGCCTGGTTCGTGGCCGGCGCCCTGCGCGCCGGCACCCCGGTCGGGACCTGCGGCTGCTTCGACCAGCCCGACACCCCGCCCCAGCCGCTCCACGTCGTGGTCGACGCCGCGTTCGCGCTCACGGCCGCCGCAGGCGCGGCGGGCGGCGTCGAGCCGCTGCTCGACGCGTCCGTGCTGGTCATCGCGGGGGCTGTGGGGGTGGCCCTGGGGGGCTACCTGGTGCTCACTCGATGGTGACGACCACGTCTCCGGAGCCGACGGACTGACCGGCCTCGACCTTGATCTCGGTGACGGTGCCGGCCTTGTCGGCCGCGATGTTGTTCTCCATCTTCATGGCCTCGAGGACGCACACCGTCTGACCTTCCTCGACGGTGTCGCCCACGTTGACCAGCACCTTCACGATCGTGCCCTGCATGGGGACCGTGACGCTGCCGCTGCCCACCGCGGCGGCGGACGTGCCGGCCGAGCGGCGGGGGCGGGCCGCCACCTTGGCCCCGCCGGCGGCTCCGGCCACCACCGCGCCGACCTGTGACTCCGGCACCCACACCGTGACACCGAAGCGGCGGCCGTTGACCTCGACGTCGACGTCCCGGCGGACCTTGGGCTCGGCCGGCTCGCCGTCGGCGTCCAGCGCCGCGGCCGGGGCGGCGGTGCCGGACAGGTCGAGGCGGTCCTCCACCCACTTGGTCGAGTGCCGGGCCGCCAGGAAGTCGGGGTGGCGCAGGATGGCGAGGTCCGCCGGGATCGTGGTGGCGATGCCGCCGATCTCGAACTCCTCCAGCGCCCGGATGGTCCGGGCGATGGCGACGTCGCGGTCGGCGCCCCAGCAGACCAGCTTGCCGACGAGGTTGTCGTAGAACTGCGACACCTCGTCGCCCGCCTCGTAGCCGCCGTCCCAGCGCACGCCGAAGCCGCTCGGCGGCCGCATCCGGGTGATCGGCCCGGGCGCGGGCAGGAAGCGGCCGCCCGCCGGGTCCTCGGCGTTGATCCGCACCTCGATGGCGTGGCCGCGCCGCTCGATGTCGTCCTGGGAGAACGACAGCGGCTCGCCCGACGCCACCCGGATCTGCTCGGCCACCATGTCGATCCCGGTGACGAACTCCGTGACCGGGTGCTCCACCTGGAGCCGGGTGTTCATCTCCAGGAAGTAGAACTCGCCATCCTGGTAGAGGAACTCGACGGTCCCGGCGTTCACGTAGCCGCAGCCCCGGGTGACCTTGACGGCCGCCTCGCCCATGGCCTGGCGGACCTCGTCGGGGAACTCGGGGGCCGGGCTCTCCTCGATCAGCTTCTGGTGGCGGCGCTGCGACGAGCAGTCGCGCTCGCCCAGCCACACGGCGTTGCCGTGGGTGTCGGCGAAGACCTGCATCTCGATGTGGCGGGGCCAGGTGAGGTAGCGCTCGACGTAGCACTCGGCGCGGCCGAAGCCCTTGAGCGCCTCGGACTGGGCCGACTCCAGCGCCGCGGCCGCGTCGGTGGGCGAGGCCACGACCCGCATGCCGCGGCCGCCGCCGCCGAACGCGGCCTTGATGGCGACGGGCCAGCCGTGCTCCTCGCCGAAGGCGACCACCTCGTCGGCCGACGTGAGGAACTCGGTGGTGCCGGGCACCCCGGCCACGCCCGCCTCCTGGGCGGCGATGCGGGACGACACCTTGTCCCCCATGACCTCGATGGCCTCGGGCGGGGGACCGATGAACGCCACGCCGCGGGCCGTGATGGCCCGGGCGAAGTCGGTGTTCTCGCTGAAGAACCCGTAGCCCGGGTGGACGCCGTCGGCGCCGCAGCGCTCGATGATGTCGAGGATCTTCTCCGTGTCGAGATAGCTCTCGGCCGCGGTCTTGCCCCCGAGGGCGTACGCCTCGTCGGCCAGCCGGACGTGCAGGCTGTCACGGTCGAGGTCGGAGTAGACGGCGACCGATGTGATGCCGAGCTCGCGGCAGGCCCGTATGACCCGCACCGCGATTTCGCCCCGGTTGGCGATCAGGATCTTCGAGAGCACGCCATATGTTTACGGGGATGCCGGAGGGTGGTGCCAGCGAACGTGCGCGAGCGCAGCTCGCGGGCACCCGGTTCGCGGACCTCCGCTGGGTCTCCACCACGGGGTCCACGAACGCGGACGTGCTGGCCCTGGCCCGCGACGGCGCCCCCGAGGGCATCGTGGTCGTGGCCGATCACCAGAGCGCGGGCCGAGGTCGCCGGGACCGCCGCTGGGTGGCCCCGCCCGGCGCGTCGCTGCTCCTGAGCGCCCTGCTGCGACCGCCGGCACGGGTGGCGGGCTCGGTCACCCTCGCCGCGGGCGTGGCCCTGGCCGAGGCGGTCGGGGAGGTGGCGGGGGTGGCGGCCGGGCTCAAGTGGCCCAACGACCTCGTCGCCGAGTCCGGCGGTGAGGAGCGCAAGCTGGCCGGCATCCTGGCCGAGGCCGACTGGCCCACCGGGACCACCATGTCCGGCGGCTACCGGCCCCCGGCCCCGAGCGACCGGGTGGTCGTGGTGGTCGGAGTCGGGATCAACGTCTCGTGGCCGCCCGACCTGCCGGACGAGGCCGCCGAGGTGGCCGGCATCGCCACCGCCCTCAACTGGATCGGCCCCGAGGTCGACCGGGTCGACCTGCTGGTCGCCTTCCTGCGAGCGTTCGCCGCCCGCTACGCCGCCCTGGTGGCGGCCGGGCCGGCGGACCTGCTCGACGCCTGGCGGTCCCGTGCCGTCACCCTCGGCCGCCGGGTCCGGGTCGACCTCGGACGCGACGACGTCGAGGGCACCGCGGTCGACGTGACCGACGAGGGCCACCTGGTGGTCCAGACGCTGGAGGGCGAGCGCCGCACGATCGCGGTCGGCGACGTCGTCCACCTGCGGGCGTCGCCCTAGGGGTCCATGTCGCGGGAGCGGAGGTCGGCCAGGGCGGCCAGGGCCCGGCGGGCGAAGGGCCCGTCGACGCCGGGCAGCGAGCGGCCGTCGAGCACGCGCAGGGGTTGGACGTCCCGGGTGGTGGACGTGAGCAGCACCTCGTCCGCCTCTGCCAGCGCCGCGATGGGCACGTTGGCCTCGTCCGCCTCGGGGAGCAGCTCCAGCACCAGGGCCCGGGTCACGCCGGCCAGGCAGCCGGCCAGCAGCGGCGGGGTCACCAGCTCGCCGCCCAGGACCACGAACACGTTCGACCCCGTGCCCTCGCACAGGTTCCCGGCCAGGTTGGGCTGGATCGCCTCGCTGGCCCCGACCTTGCGGGCCTCGGCCAGGGCCACCACGTTCTCCGCGTACGACGTGCGCTTGACCCCGGCCAGGGCGGACCGCTCGTTGCAGGGCCAGGGGACCGTGACCGCGGCCGTCTCCGCGGGCCAGGGGACCAGCGGGCGGGCCGCGATCACCAGCGTGGGCTCGCCCTCGCCCCGGGCCGAGCCCAGCGGCGTGATCCCGGCGGTGAGCGTGATGCGCAGCCGGGCCAGCTCCAGTCCCGCGGCGGCGACGACGTCCGCCACGGCGGCACGCAGCGCGGCGTCGCCGAGAGGGACGGCCAGGCCCAGGCCCTGGGCCGAGCGGTGCAGCCGTTCCAGGTGGCGGCGCAGGGCGAACGGCTGCCCGCCGACCACCTTGACCGTCTCGAACACGCCGTCGCCCACGGTGAAGCCGTGGTCGAACACCGAGACCATGGCCTGGTCCGGGGGGACCAGCCGGCCGTTGAGCCACACCGCGCCCGGGACCGTCACCGGTGCGCCCCTGTGAGCTGGCCGGCCGCCACCGCCAGCAGCCGGTGGGCCTTGAGCTCGGTCTCGGCCCACTCGCCCTCGGGGGTCGAGTCCCAGGTGATGCCCCCGCCGGTGCCGAGGTGCAGCCGGCCGTCCTCCACCCAGAACGTGCGGATGGCGACGTTGAGCTCGCCGCGGCGCCGGTCGGCGTCCACCCAGCCCACCGCGCCGCAGTAGACGCCGCGCGACGCCGTCTCCAGGCGGGCGATGTGGTCCAGCGCGGCCAGCTTGGGGGCGCCGGTCACCGACCCGGGCGGGAACGTGGCGGCCACGATGTCGCCCCAGGTCACCCCCGGGCGCAGCCGGCCGGTCACCGTGGACACCAGGTGGACCAGGCCCGGGTGGTGCTCGACCGCGCACAGGGCCGGGACCTCGACCGACCCCCACTCGCAGACCCGGCCCAGGTCGTTGCGCACCAGGTCCACGATCATGACGTTCTCGGCCCGGTCCTTGGGCAGGAACGAGGCCACGTCCGGCGCCGTCCCCTTGATGGGCGACGAGGCCACGAGGTCGCCGTCGCGGCGCAGGAAGCGCTCGGGCGACGCCGAGGCCACGTGGCAGGCCACCGACGGCAGGCGCACGACGGCCGAGTACGGCGCCGGGTTGCCCTGGCCCAGCGCCGCGCCCAGGGCGGCGATGTCGGCGCCCGGCGGCAGCGGGGCGGACAGCCGGCGGGTCAGGTTGACCTGGTAGACGTCGCCCGCGGCGATGGCGGCCCGGATGGCCTGCACGCCCGCGCAGAACTGGTCCCGGTCCAGCGAGGACGCCCACGCGTCGGGGGCGGGGCCGTGCCACGGGGCACCCGGCCAGGGGCGGGCCGGGCGGGACTCGGTGAAGCGGGCCAGCACCGGCTCGCCCTCGAACGGCAGCACCACAGCCCACAGTCCCGAGCCCTCCAGGGCCGCGAGGTCGGACGTCACGTCCGCCAGGCCGGTCAGCAGCCGGCCCCCGACCACGGCCAGTGGGGTCACGGGGGGAGGATAGGGGCGGCCCACGGGCCGTACGATCGACTTGTGCCTGTCGAGTTCACCGAGGAGCAGGAAGCCCTGCGCAAGCTGGTGCGCGACTTCGCCGAGGGCGAGATCGCACCCCACGCCGAGCGCTGGGATGCCGAGCACACCTTCCCCACCGAGGTCGTCCGCCACATGGGCGACCTCGGCCTGTTCGGCATCCCCTTCCCCGAGGAGTACGGCGGCGGCGGCGCCGACCTGACCACGCTGTGCATCGCCATCGAGGAGCTGGGCCGCGTGGACCAGTCCCTCGCCATCACCCTGGAGGCCGGCGTCGGCCTCGGCGCCACCCCCATCTTCCGCTTCGGGACCGAGGCGCAGCGCCAGGAGTGGCTGCCCGACCTGTGCGCGGGCCGGGCGCTGGCCGGCTTCGGGCTCACCGAGCCGGACGCGGGCAGCGACGCGGGCGGCACCCGCACGACCGCCCGGCTCGACGGCGATGAGTGGGTGATCGACGGCGAGAAGGCGTTCATCACCAACTCCGGGA
>DATBGF010000404.1:0-30309 GCA_036558145.1 Acidimicrobiales bacterium | reverse complement strand
TCGCGGCGCTGGGGTGCCGCCAGGTGTTCGGGGTCGTGGGGAGCGGGAACTTCGTCGTGACCCGGGCGCTGGTGGACAGCGGCGCCGCCTTCCTGGCCGCGCGCCACGAGACGGCCGCGGTCACCATGGCCGACGCCTGGGCCCGGGTGACCGGCGAGGTCGGGGTGGTCACCGTCCACCAGGGCCCCGGGTTCACCAACTGCCTGACGGGGCTGGCCGAGGCGGCCAAGAGCCGCACGCCGCTGCTGGTGCTGGCGGGCGACACGTCGGCCGCGGCGGTCCGCTCGAACTTCCGGGTGGACCAGGCCGCGATGGCGACCGCCGTCGGGGCGGTGCCGGAACGGGTCCACACGCCGGCCAGCGCGGTGGCCGACATCACCCGGGCCTACCGGCGGGCGGCCCTGGAGCGGCGCGCCGTGGCGGTCATGCTGCCCCTCGACGTGCAGGCCGCCCCGGGCGACGACGATCCGGTCCCGCCGCCCGCGGCTCCGCTGACCCGAACCCGGCCTGCGGCCGAGGCGGTGGCCGCCGCGGCCGACCTGCTGGCCGCGGCCCAGCGACCGGCCATCGTGGCCGGCCGGGGCGCGGTCCTCGCCCGGGCCCGGGGGCCGCTGGAGGACCTGGCCGAGCTGACCGGGGCGGTGCTCGCCACCTCGGCGCTGGGCAACGGGCTGTTCGCGGGCAACCCCTACGCGCTGGGGATCTCCGGCGGGTTCGCCAGCCCGGTCGCCGCCGGCCTGCTGGCGGAGGCCGACCTCGTGCTGGCGGCGGGCGCCACGCTCAACATGTGGACGACGCGCCACGGTGCGCTGGTCGGCCCGGGGGCCAAGGTCGTGCAGATCGACTGCGAGGTCGACGCCATCGGCGCCCACCGCCCGGTCGACCTCGGCATCGTGGGCGACGTGGCCGAGACCGCGTCCGAGCTGGCCGCCACGCTGCGGGACCGGGGCCACGCCGCGACCGGGTTCCGCACGCCGGGGGTCGCGGCCCGCATCGCCACCGGCGGCTGGCGCGACCAGCCTTACGAGGACGCGGGCCAGGGCGGCGAGCGCATCGACCCCCGCACGCTGTCGATCCACCTCGACCGGATCCTGCCCGCCGAGCGCCTGCTGGCCATCGACTCGGGCCACTTCATGGGCTGGCCGGCCATGTACATGGACGTCCCCGACCCCGAGGGGTTCGTGTTCACCCAGGCGTTCCAGTCGATCGGGCTCGGCCTGGCCAGCGCCATCGGCGCGGCGGTGGCCCGCCCCGCCCGGCTGACCGTGGCGGCGCTGGGCGACGGCGGCGCGCTCATGGCCGCCGGCGAGCTGGACACCGTCGGCCGCCTCGGCCTGCCGCTGCTGGTCGTGGTGTACAACGACGCGGCCTACGGCGCCGAGGTGCACCACTTCGGGCCGCACGGGGAGCCGCTCGACATCGTGAGGTTCCCCGACACCGACTTCGCTGCGCTGGGCCGCGCCGCCGGGGCCGAGGGCGTGACCGTCCGGCGGGTCGAGGACCTGGCCGCGGTCGAGCGCTGGGTCGCCGACCGGCCGGGACCGATGGTCGTCGACGCCAAGGTCGAGCCGACCGTCGTGGCCGAGTGGCTGTCCGAGGCCTTCCGCTCCCACTGAACGAGCCCTCCCCATCCCCACCGCCAACCACCGAGGAGTGTGCCCAGTATGAGTGTCCTGCAGGATCTGCTGACCGCCATGGGATCCGGCCGCGTCGAGGTCGTCGACCTGACCGCGCCGCTGTCCGACGCCACGCCGATCATCCAGCTCCCGGAGCCGTTCGCCAACACGCCGGGCTTCTCCCTCACCGAGATCAGCCGCTACGACGACCGGGGCCCCGCCTGGTACTGGAACGCCTTCGCCAGCGGTGAGCACGTGGGCACCCACTTCGACGCCCCGGTCCACTGGGTCACCGGCAAGGACGGCCTCGACGTGTCCCAGGTGCCGCCGGCCCAGCTGGTCGCCGGCGCGGTCGTCATCGACAAGACGGCCGAGTGTGCGGCCGACCCCGACTACCTGCTGGAGATCGACGACGTCCGCGCCTGGGAGGCCGACAACGGCCCGCTGCCCGACGGCGGCTGGCTGCTGTACCGCACCGGCTGGGACGAGCGGGCCGACGACCAGCGGCGGTTCCTCAACGCCGACGACACCGGCCCCCACACCCCCGGCCTCTCGCCCGAGTGCGCCCGCTGGCTGGCCGAGGAGAGCACCATCCTCGGCATCGGCGTGGAGACGGTCGGCACCGACGCGGGCCGGGCCCACTCGTTCGACCCGCCGTTCCCGTGCCACTCGTTCTTCCTGGGCCACGGCAAGTACGGCCTCACCCAACTGGCCAACCTGAGCCGCCTGCCGACCACGGGCGCGGTCGTCATCGCCGGTCCCCTCCCGATCGTGAGCGGCTCCGGCAGCCCCACCCGGGTCCTGGCCCTCGTCGAGCGGGCCTAGGGCTCTATCGGTTCGGCGGAAAGGCCTGAATTGCCTGGTCAGAACGCCCGCAATGGCGCCGGGCCCCTCATCCGATAAAGGGGCTTGGCGCCGGCCGGCAGCCGTGGTAGTCTGGGCAGGTCGCACATACCGACGCCGCCCTGGGAGCACTGAGTCTTCGAGGTGTGGTATAATAGAGATGCAGACTCGGAAAGTCTTGGATTTGGTTACGTAGGTATTGACCAAATGTGAGCTTCGTCGTATGGTGGTTCGGCCCGTTTTGCGGGCCGTTTTTCGCGTTTTCGCCTTCGACGAGGAGCTTCCATGCCTGCTCGCCCTGCTGCCCGGCACCGCTACTCCTTCGCCAACCTCGACGAAGTCCTCGAACCGCCCGACCTGCTCGACATCCAGCGGTCGTCGTTCGACTGGTTCCTCCGCTCCGGCCTCCCCGAGACCCTCCGCGACCTCAGCCCCATCGAGGACTTCACCGGCACGCTCCGCCTCGAGCTCGAGTCCGACCCCGACGACGAGGAGCTGCGGCCGCCGCCGAAGCACTCGGTGGACGAGTGCCGGGCCCGGGACATGACCTACGCCGCGCCGATCTTCGTGCGGGCCCGGTTCGTCAACGGCGCCACGGGCGAGATCAAGGAGCAGACCGTCTACCTGGGCGACTTCCCGATGATGACCCCCGATGGCACGTTCGTCGTGAACGGCACCGAGCGGGTCGTGGTGTCCCAGCTCGTGCGCAGCCCCGGGGTCCTCTTCCAGGCGGGCGAGCGCTACCGCCTCCGCAACCTGGCCAAGCACCAGCTGGTCAAGGGGACGATCCACCCGACCCGGGGCGAGTGGATCGAGTTCGACGTCGAGCACAAGCCGGGCAAGGACGTCCACGCCGGCGCCCGCATCTCCCGCAAGCGCCGCCTCAGCGTGTTCGTGCTGCTGCGGGCCATCGGCTTCGACGAGGCGAGCCACCCGGGCTTCCTCGACGCCTTCGTCGGCCACTTCGCCTTCCTCGCCGGCCAGTGGGAGCGCGACCGCGACCTGGCCCCCACCCGGGACGAGGCGCTGGTCGAGATCTTCCGCCGGGCCCGCCCCGGCGAGCACGCCACCGCCGAGGCCGCCCGCAACTACCTGGAGACGGCGTTCTTCAGCCCCCGCCGCTACGACCTGGGGCGCGTCGGGCGGCACAAGCTCGACCGCAAGCTCGGGCCCGAGATCGAGCGGATCGTCGAGCGCTTCGGGCTCACCGGCGTGGAGCGCCCCGCCCCGGGACAGCCGGTCCTCAGCCCGGTGGAGGTCCTGGCGTCCTGCACCTACCTGCTGTCCCTGGCCGCCGGCGTGCCCGGCTACCGGCTCGACGACCAGGACCACTTCGCCAACCGGCGCATCCGCTCGGTGGGCGAGCTGATCCAGAACCAGGTGCGGGTGGGGCTGTCCCGCATGGAGCGGGTGGCGCGCGAGCGCATGACCACCCAGGACGTCGAGGCCATCACGCCCCAGTCGCTCATCACCATCCGGCCGGTGACCGCGGCGGTGAACGAGTTCTTCGGCACCAGCCAGCTCTCCCAGTTCATGAACCAGGTCAACCCCCTGTCGGCACTGGCGCACCGCCGCGGGCTCTCCGCCCTGGGCCCCGGTGGCCTCACCCGCGAGCGGGCCGGCTTCGAGGTCCGTGACGTCCATTTCTCCCACTACGGCCGCATGTGCCCCATCGAGACGCCCGAAGGCCCCAACATCGGCCTGCAGGGCGCCCTGGCCGGCTACGCCCGGCTCGACGAGTTCGGCTTCATCGAGACGCCGTACCGCAAGGTGGTCGACGCCCGGGTGACCGGCGAGATCGTCTGGCTCACCGCCGACGCGGAGGAGGACTACGTCGTCGCCCAGGCCAACACGCCGCTCGGCCCCGACGGCGAGCTGCTGGGCACCGACGTGCTGGCCCGCCGCAACCCTCAGGCCGCGTCACTGTCGGACCTGCGGGTCCAGCTGGAGCGGGACACGTTCTTCGGCGCCACGACCGAGATCTGCGCGGTGGCACCCGCCGAGGTCGAGCTCATGGACGTGTCGCCCCGCCAGATCGTGTCCGTCGGGACCTCGCTGATCCCCTTCGTCGAGCACGACGACATCACCCGGGCGCTGATGGGCGCGTCGATGCAGAAGCAGGCGGTGCCGCTCCTGCGTCCCGAAGCCCCCTTCGTCGGCACGGGCGTGGAAGAGCGCGCCGCCCGCGACGGCGGCGCCATGGTGCTGGCCGAGGCGGACGGCACCGTCGTCGAGGCGGACGCCGACCACGTCACGGTCGAGTACCTGGAGCCGGGGCGCGGTGCCCGGCGGCGGGTGCACCGGCTCTCCCGGTTCCAGCGCTCGAACCAGGACACCTGCGTCGACCAGAAGCCCCTGGTGCGCGAGGGCGACCGGGTGCGGGCCGGCGACGTCCTGGCCGACGGCCCGTCGACCGACAACGGCGAGCTGGCGCTGGGCAAGAACCTGCTGGCGGCCTACATGTCCTGGGGTGGCTACAACTTCGAGGACGCCATCATCGTCAGCGAGCGGCTGGTGCGCGACGACGTGCTCACCTCGATCCACATCCACGAGCACGAGATCGACGCCCGGGACACCAAGTTGGGCCCCGAGGAGATCACCCGGGACATCCCCAACCTGTCCGAGGAGATGCTCAAGGACCTCGACGAGCGGGGGATCATCCGGATCGGTGCCGAGGTGGGCGCGGGCGACGTGCTGGTGGGCAAGGTCACGCCCAAGGGCGAGACCGAGCTGACGCCGGAGGAGCGCCTGCTGCGGGCCATCTTCGGGGAGAAGGCCCGCGAGGTCCGCGACACGTCCCTCAAGGTCCCCAACGGCGCGTCGGGCAAGGTCATCGACGTCAAGGTGCTGGCGCGCGAGGCCGGCGACGAGCTGCCCCCGGGCATGGTCCAGCTGGTGCGGGTCTACGTCGCCCAGAAGCGCAAGATCTCGGTCGGCGACAAGCTGGCCGGGCGCCACGGCAACAAGGGCGTCATCTCCAAGATCCTCCCGGTCGAGGACATGCCCTACCTGGCCGACGGGACCCCCATCGACATCATCCTCAACCCGCTGGGGGTGCCGGGTCGGATGAACGTGGGCCAGGTGCTGGAGACGCACCTCGGCTACGCGGCCCGCTGGGGCTGGCAGGGCGGGGACGAGGAGCCGGCCGGCGCGCCCCGCAAGACGTCCCCCGTCGCCCGGCCCGCGACGTATGTGGCCACGCCGGTGTTCGACGGCGCCCGCTGGGACGAGCGCGAGCAGGCCGGCGACCACCCGACGATCAGGGACGCCCTCTCCGGCCTGCGCCCCGAGACCGTCGACGGCGGGCGGCTGGTCGGCCCGGACGGCAAGGCCCGGCTGATCGACGGCCGCACCGGCCGGCCCTTCGACCAGCCCATCACGGTCGGCTGGGTGTACATGCTCAAGCTCGTCCACATGGTCGACGACAAGATCCACGCCCGCTCGACCGGTCCCTACTCGGCGATCACCCAGCAGCCGCTGGGCGGCAAGGCGCAGTTCGGCGGGCAGCGCTTCGGCGAGATGGAGGTGTGGGCGCTGTGGGCCTACGGCGCCGCGCACACGCTCCAGGAGATGCTCACCGTGAAGTCGGACGACGTGCTGGGCCTGGTCAAGCTGGACGAGGCCATCGTCAAGGGCGAGAACACCCCCGAGCCCGGGATCCCCGAGAGCTTCAAGGTGCTGATCAAGGAGATGCAGGCGCTCGGCCTCGACATCGAGGTCCTGGCCCCGACCGGGGAGCGGGTCGAGCTGCGCGGCGGCGACGACGACATCTTCCGCGCCGCCGAGTCCCTCGGCATCGACCTCACCCGCCCCGAGCGCGGGCCCGACGACGACCACCGCGAGGCCGGCTGAGCGCCCGGCCGGAATCGATCGCGGGGCTGCGGGGTTCTCCCTGCCATGCGGCATGACCGCGACGGCGAGCCACGGCCCGAGCGGGCCCGGCGGCCCCGGGCCAGCCGGCCTACCCACCCGGGCCTGCGATCGCTCCTGGCGGCCGGATCCTGCATCGGGTGGGGGACACCGCGTTCCTCGCCGCCACGCTGACCGACGCCGCCGGCAACGTCGTCGCCACCACCACCGCGACCGCCCGCGTCAACCCGCTCGCCCAGGCCCGCGAGGCGGCCTGAGCGGCGACCCGCCCGGCGGGGCCGGCGTGTCCCCTCACACGCCGGTGTCCCCGCGGGCGGGGTCTCAGGCCGTGAGCGCCTTGATCTTCTCCTGGAAGGCGACCTGCTCGGGCGTCGGCCCCCCGGCGGCCTGCATGGCCATGAGCCGGGACATGTCGCCCTCCACCTTGATCTGGCCGGACATGAACGCCTGCATGCCGGCCTGCTGGTTGCCGTCGATGAACATCGCCTTGGCGACGTCGAAGGGCACCGTGAGCTTGGTCGGGGCGCCGTCCTGGAGGCCCCGCTCGAACTGGCCGCCGGCCATGTGGATCTCGCGGTCACCGTCAGGGCCGCCCGCGACGACGATGTTGATGACCAGGTCCTTCAGTGCGGCAGGTGCCTCGGGCTGCTCGTCCCGGAGGCCCTCGACGGCGTCGAACCAGTCGTCGGACAGGAACACGTGTGACATCTCATCTCCCTCTCTGGGTGGGTTCGTGTCGCCTAGTTGCTAGCCGAACCGCGCCGTTCCCGCCTGCGTACCCGGGCACAGGCAGACACCGACGCTCTGCCGGCGGGTGACGAAAGTGGGACGAGATGAACATCAAGCGGTACTTGGTCGGGGCGGGTGCAGGGGTGCTGACGGTCGGCCTGACCGCTCTCGGCGCCGCCGCGGCGGCACCCTCCTCCGTGCAGGCCTCGGTCTCGGGGCGGACGTTGACGGTCACCGGCTCGGCCGGCGCCGACGCGATCGCCCTGCGGCTGGCGGCGGGCGACCCCAACACACTCCAGGTCGATGCGGGTGACGACGGGACGGCGGAGTTCTCCTTCGACCGCACCACGTTCGAGCAGATCCAGGTGCTGGCCGGCGCCGGCGCCGACCGGATCCGGATCGACCAGGTCAACGGCGCCTTCGCCGACGAGGCCACGACGCTCGACGGCGGCGGCGGGAACGACACGATCCTCGGTGGCGACGGCAACGAGACGCTGCGCGGCGGGTCCGGCAAGGACAGCGTCGACGGCAACCGGGGCGCCGACACGGCCGACCTCGGCGGCGGCAAGGACAGCTTCACCTGGGACCCGGGCGACGGTAGCGACGTGATCGAGGGCCGCGGCGGCCGCGACACGCTCGTGTTCAACGGCGCCAACGTCGACGAGAACTTCGCCCTCGACGCCAACGGCTCGCGGGCCGTCTTCACCCGCAACGTCGGCAACATCCGCATGGACACCGGCAGCGTCGAGGCGCTGGACCTCAACATGCTGGGCGGCTTCGACAACTTCTCCGTCGGCGACTTCCTGGACAACACGGCGATGAACCAGGCCGACGTCGACATGGCCGCCGCCCCCGGTGGCGGCCCCGACGCCCAGACCGACAGCGTGAACCTCGTCGGGACCTCCGGCGTGGACCACGTCACGGCCAAGGCCCGGGGCAGCCGCATCGACGTGGCCGGCCTGCCGGTGGCGACGAGCATCACCGGGAGCGCCCTCCCGGACCAGCTCCAGCTCACCGCCGAGGGCCCCGGCGACACGATCGCCGTCCAGCCGGCTGTGAACGCCCTGATCACGGTGCTGACCAACGTTCACGTCTGATTCCCCGGCACGGTGGGGGCCTCAACGGCGAGGCCCCCACCGCCGCGCCGTGAACCGATCCGGCCCCGGCGGGCGTACAAAGGGGTCGATGAGGCGGAGTCAACGGTCCGGAACGGTCGGCGAGAGGTTCAGAGCCGGCGACGAGAAAGCCCTCGCGGAAGTCTTCGACGAGTACGCCGGGCCCATGCTGGCGGTGGCCAGCCATGCGCTGGCGGACCGGCGCCTGGCGGAGGAGGCGGTCCAGCAGGCGTTCGTCCAGGCGTGGCGGGCCCGGGCGACGTTCCAGCCGGACCGGGCCCTGGGGCCGTGGCTCCGCTCGATCGTGCGGCGCACGGCGGTGGACGTCTGGCGCCGGGAGCGGCGCCACGAGGTGCGCAGCCTGCACGAGGTGGCGGCACGCGACCTGCCCTCGGTCGAGCCCTTCTCGATCGCGGACGCGTCCGACGTGTGGACCGTGCGCCAGGCCATCGACGCCCTGCCGCCCGCCAGCCGGGAGGTCGTCCGCCTGGCGCACATGGAGCAGCTCACGCAGACCGAGATCGCCGCCCGGCTGGACGTGCCGCTCGGCACGGTCAAGTCCCGGACCCACCACGCGTACAAGCTGCTGGCGACCGCCCTCTCCGCTTCCCGCGAGGCCTGCTGATGGGAGACGACGACATGACCTTCGGCGATTCTCCTGACCCGGCCGTCGCCCGCGTGCTGGACGACCCGGCGGTCTGGGCCGAGGTCTCCCCCGACCTGCGCGCCCGCACGCTCGCCGCGGCCACGGAGGCGCCCGCCGCCGCCCCCCGCCCGCTGCGCTCCCACCGGCTGCTGCTGGCCGCGGCCGCGGTCGTGATCCTCGGCGTGGCGGTGGCCGGCGCGCTGGCGCTGACCCGCGACACGACGCCGTCCGGCACCGAGGTCGCCCTGGCCGGCACCGAGAACATGCCGGGCGCCAGCGCCCGGGCCGAGCTGCGCGACGAGGGCGCCGGCGTCTCGGTCACGCTCTCCGTCGGGGGCGTTCCCCCCGCTCCCGACGGCTCGTTCTACGAGGTGTGGCTGGTCGGCGAGGCGGGGAAGGTGTCGGCGGGCACCTTCCACCGCCGGGGCGACCAGGACACGATCACGCTGTGGCTGGGCGTCGATCCCGACGGCTACGACGCCATCACCGTCACCCGCCAGCCGGTCGACGGCGGCACGACCGCCGAGGGCGTCGTGATCCTGCGGGGCGACCTGCCGGCCGCCACGCAACAACCCTGAACCTCAACTCGAGGTGTAGCTCACGGCGTAGGTGTCGCCCTCGCGGAACAGGTCGAGCCGGTTGCCCGCGACCTCGAAGGTCCGGGCCAGCTGCAGCGCGATGAGGTACTGCGTCTCCTGGTCGGTGAGCTCGGTCGTCGGGCAGGCGGCGCGGGTCGCCGCCAGCGGGCCGATCGTGATCTTCTGCCCGTCGATCTGGTACGGCCCGGTGAAGGTGTTGCACCCCGTGTTGCCGCTGAGGGTGCCGTTCTCGAACTTGCCGGTCAGCGTGACCCCGCCGAGCGGGGACGTGACGGCGTTGCCGCTGTAGTAGCCGGTGACCGTCCAGTCGCCCTGGATGGCGTCGGCACCCTCGCTGGCCTCGTACTTCAGGATCGTCTCGCCGCCGTCGTCGGTCAGGCTGAGCGTGGTGCCGTCGACCTTGAAGCCCGCCGCCTTCGGCAGCCGGGCGAGGTACGCCTGCTCCACCGCCGTCTCGGCCGGTGGGCACGCCATCTGGGTCCCGGCGATGTCGGGGCCGACCGTGAGCTTGTCGCCGTCGACCTCGTAGCTCGTCGAGTACGTGTTGCAGCCGCTGTTGCCGCTGAGCGTCCCGTCCTTGAACTGCGCGGTGACGACGATCGCCTCCAGGGCCACGCCCAGCGGGGCGTCGGCCGCGAGGATCCAGGTGGTCCCCTCCAGGGAGCTGCCGCCGGCGTTGCCGGTGCCGTTGTCGTTGCCGCCGGAGCCCCCGGAGGTGGCCGCATCGTCGTCGTCGTCGCCGCAGGCGGCGAGGGTGAGCAGCAGGACGGCGCACAGCGCCGCGGCCACGCGGGCTCGATGGCGTCGAGGTGAGGGATGCATCACGTCGTCTCCTTGGGCGGTCACGGGGTGACGATGGCGAAGTTGGGATCGACCGGGGCGATCAGCGAGACGAGGCCCTGGAGGCCGGCCGCGTCGCCGTCGACGGCGAGGCTGCCGTCCGCCACCGCCTGCGCGGCATCGACGGTCCCCGTCACGAGCCCGATGAGCGTCGCCCGCGACAGCGTGAAGCAGGTGCCCGGGGCCGCGGCCGCTGCCTCGCGGTGGTGGAGGGCACCGTTGCGCAGCTCGGTGACATACGTCGTGCCCGTGTCGGTGATGACCCAGGACAGGACCAGGTGCTCGTCCCAGGCGCGGGGACCGTCGATGCGGATGGCGACGCTGTCGAACACCTGGGGCACGGTGAGGGCACCCAGGAGATCGGGCCCGACGGTGGTGGGGGTCCCGAAGTTGCCGTGGCGCAGCTCGGCGGCGCCGGCGAGGTAGGCGTTGCGCCACGTGCCGTTCTCGGCGCCGAACGCGAGCTGCTCCAGGGCGTCGGCCTGCAGGGCGCGGGCCGCGGCGTGCGGCTCGTCGGCGAACAGCACGTGGTCGAGCACCTCGACCGCCCAGCGGAGGTCGCCGTCGTCGTAGGCCTTGCGGGCCACGGCCACGGCGGCCTCGGCCCCGCCCATGGCGGCGACGTAGCGCCGGCCCGCGGCCTCCGGCGGGTGGCGCCAGAGGCGGGCCGGGTTGCCCTCGTACCAGCCGAGGTAGCGCTGGTAGATCGCCTTCACGTTGTGGCTGACCGAGCCGTAGTAGCCGTGTGTGTGCCACGCCGCCTCCAGGGCCGGCGGCATCGCCAGCATCTCGGCGATCTCGCTGCCCACATAGCCCTGGTTGATCAGCCGCAGCGTCTGGTCGTGCAGGTAGAGGTACATGTCGCGCTGGGCGGCGAGGAACTCGACGGCCCGCTCGCGTCCCCAGGTCGGCCAGTGGTGGGAGGCGAACACGACGTCGAGGTCGTCGCCCCACAGCCCGATCGTCTCGGTCAGGTAGTGCGCCCAGTCGTGGGCGTCGCGGACCACCGCGCCCCGCAGGGTGAGGATGTTGTGCAGCGTGTGGGAGGTGTTCTCGGCCGCGCACAGGGCCCGGTGGTCCGGGAAGTAGAAGTTCATCTCGGCCGGCGCCTCGGTCCCCGGGGTGACCTGGAAGACGATCCGGATGCCGTCGACGGTCAGCTCCTGGCCGGTGGCCGTGATGTCGACCGTCGGGGGGATCAGCGTCGGCTCGCCGGTGGACGTGGTCTGGCCCAGCCCGGCGCCGACCTGCCCGCTCGGGGCCTTGTCGAGCGCGGCGCCGTACATGTAGCCCGCCCGGCGGGCCATGGCGGTCCCGGCGAAGACGTTCTCCGACACCGCGTGCTCCATGAACCCGTCGGGGGCGACGATCGCCACGTCCCCGGCCTCCACGTCGGCCTGGCTGACGATGCCCTTCACGCCGCCGAAGTGGTCGATGTGCGAGTGGGTGTAGATCACGGCCCGGATCGGCCGGTCGCCCCGCACCGAGCGGTACAGCGCGAAGGCGGCGGCCGCGGTCTCCTTGGAGATCAGCGGGTCGATGACGACCACGCCCTCGTCGCCCTCGATCACGCTCATGACGGACAGGTCGAAGCCCCGCAGCTGGTAGATGCCCGGCACGACCTCGAACAGGCCGTCGCAGGTGAGCAGCCGGCCCTGGCGCCACAGGCTCGGGTGCACGGTGTCGGGAGCGGGCCCGTCGAGGAACGCGTAGGCGTCGAGGTCCCACACGACCCGGCCGTCGTCCGCCCTGACCTGGCGATCCTCGCTGCGGGCGAGGAACCCGCGCTCCACGTCCTCGAAGTCCTGGGTGTCGTTCCAGGGCAGCTCGCTCATGGCGCCAGTGTCGTCCGCTTCTCAGCGTGGTGGTTCACCCACTTGGGATGATCGGCGACCGGCCCGCGCTCAGGAGAACACGTTGACGGCGCGGGCGATCACGAGACCGATCACGGTCAGCGAGATGAGCGACTGCAGCGCCATCGCCAGCTTGGCCCACGCGGCCATGGGCATCACGTCCGTCGGGGAAAAGGCCGTGCTGGTGGTGAAGCCGAGCACGAGGTAGTCCACGTAGCGCGGACGCCACCCCGGTGTCGCCAGCTCGGGGTTGAGCTGCTGGGTGAACGCGAAGTCGGGAAACGGCCGCTCGGCCCGGTGCCGGGCGACCGGGCCGCCGCTGTCGAGCTGCCAGTAGAGCAACCCGAAGATCAGCGCGTTCCCGACCCACACGATCGCCCCCGAGGCCAGCAGCGAGTCGGCCGAGCTGGTCACGGCGCTGCCGGTCACCAGCTCGTAGACCAGGATGCCGGTCGACAGCAGCGCGGACGCCGCGAGCAGCACGGTCAGCGCGATCGACAGCCGGCGGAGCCGCGCCCGCTCCGTCGCGGTCGCCGGGTGCGCCGCCACGATCACGACCAGCAGCACGATCTCGGCGGCCGGCACGAGCCAGTGCGGCCCGAAGGTCTCGCGCCGTGGCACGAAGGCGCGCAGCACGAGGGTGAGCACGATGAAGGCCGACACCGCCAGCGCCACCGGCCAGCGGGCCTCGAACCGCCGCCGGTCCGCGTCCGATCCGGGGGCAGCGTCCGTCTCGGGCACGGTGCGAAGGTACCGGCGCCTGCGTTCGGCCCGCGTGATGGCGCTACCCCGGACCGTCCGGCTCGGCCAGGGCACCCCGCTGGTCGAGCGTGTACAGCAGGCCGAAGGCCGGGAGGATCAGCACGACCGCCAGGCCGGTGGCGACGAGGACGGCGGCGATGGTGCCCGAGGGCGCGGCGGCCGCGTCGACCGTCAGGGACTCGGGGAGCATGTAGTCCCACTGGGCGACCCCCCAGGCCACCACCACCGAGGCGACGGCGACGATGGCGCCGAACCGGGCGCCCCGGCGCCGGCCCCGGTGGAGCAGCCAGAGCGTGCCGAGGCCGCACGCGGCCGACAGGATCACGAGCGGCAGGGCCCGCGAGGTGAGGCCCCCGAAGACGTGGTCGGCGTCGGCGGCGAGCACGAAGATGCCGGCGAACGCCACCACCCCGCTGACCACCGCGGCCCCGACGGCGCGCCGGCGGAAGTACTCGACCATCGGCTCGTCGCCGAGGCGGTGGGCGTCCCAGACGAGGTACGCCGCGGCCAGGTAGGCCACGACGCACACGGCCAGCACGCCGCCGAGGACCGAGGTGGGGTTGACCCAGCTGTCCACCGGATCGCCGGCCTTGCCCCCGGCGGGCACGCGGCCCGAGGCGATCCCGCCGGCCACGGCGCCCATGCAGTACGGCACGATCACCGAGGAGACGGCGAACGCGGCGCCGAAGTTGCGCCGGTCGCGGGTGCGGAACACGGCCTTGCGGAAGGCGAAGCTCGCCCCTCGCAGCACGATGCCCAGCGCCGCGATGGTGAGCGGGACGAACAGCGTGAGCGTGATGGAGGCATAGGCCTCGGGGAAGCAGGTCCACAGCACCACGAAGGTGAAGATCAGCCAGACGTGGTTGGCCTCCCACACCGGCGCGATCGAGTGGTCGATGATCTCCCGGGGCCGGGCGCCCCGCTCGGTGCCGCCGGCCGTGAGGTCCCAGAAGCCCGCCCCGAAGTCGGCGCCACCGAAGATGGCGTACACCGTCACCCCCACGAACAGCACGACGGCCGCGGCGGTGCTCATCGGCGCACCCTTCGGGCTGCGCGCAATGAGCACTCGGCCCAGAGGGCCGAGCAATGCACTGTGTTTCTGATTCGCTCGACAAGCTCGCTCATGCGACCGGCACCGGCGGCTCGGGGATCTCGACGTCGGGACCGTAGGGGACCTCGGCGTCGCCGACCTCGCCCACCTCGCGGCTGCGCCGGCTCATCCCCCGCAGGATCAGGATCGTCGTCACCCCCAGCCCCGCGTACAGCACCACGATGGCGATCGTGGTGATCCACACCCCCGTGTTGGCCGTGGCGGCGTCCTGGACCCTGGTCAGCTCGTAGACGATCCACGGCTGGCGCCCGACCTCGCTGACCACCCAGCCGGCCTCCATGGCGACCACCGACAGGACCCCGGCGGCCGACGCCAGCCACAGGAACGGCCGGCTGCGCGGCATGTCCCGCCGGAACAGCCACGCCGCCCAGTACCACAGCGCCAGCAGCAACAGCAGCGTCCCCAGCCCCACCATGACGTCCCAGCCCAGGTGGACGACGTTGGCCTCGCGGGTGGTCGGGCGCTCGTCGGCGGGGACCGAGTCGAGGCCCTGCACGACGGTGGCGGTCCCGTCCCCCGGGTCCGACAGCCACGAGGCCAGGCCCGGGATCTCGATGCCGCCCGAGACGGTGCCGTCGTCGTTCAGGTGGCCGAGCAGCGTCTCGGGCACGTCCGAGCTCGTCTCGGGCACGAGCTCGATGGCGGCGAACTTGATCGGCTGGTTGTCGTAGACCCAGCGGGCCAGCGAGTCGCCCACCGCCATCTGCACGGGGATGGCGGCGGCGGCCACGCTGAAGGGGATGACGAAGCCGAGGCGGTGGAGGCGGTCCCGCCGGCCCCGCAACATCCCGGCCGCGTAGACCGAGGCGACGAGGAACCCGCCCACCACGTAGGCGGCGATGATCATGTGGGCGGCCATGAGCGGCATGGCGTCGTTGAAGATCACCCGCCAGGGGTCCACGTCGACGATGTCGCCGGCGCTGTTGCGGGTGAAGCCCGAGGGCGAGTTCATCCAGGCGTTGGCCGCCACCACCGACGCGCTCCCCCCGATCCCGGCGATGGCGACGGGCACGCCGGACCAGAAGTGGGGCCAGGGCCGCAGCCGCTGCCAACCGAAGAGGTAGATGGAGATGAACACCGCCTCCATCAGGAAGAACACGCCCTCGAAGGCGAACGGCACGCCGAAGGCCTCGCCCCACTGGCCCATGAAGCGCGGCCACAGCAGCCCGAACTCGAAGCTCAGCACCGTCCCGGTCACGGCCCCGACGGCGAAGGTGACGGCCATGTACTTGGACCAGCGCTGGGCCAGCAGCAGCGCGGCCTCGTCGTCGTGGCGGATGGCCCGGTAGTTGGCGATCAGCGTCATGGCCGCCCACGAGACGCCGAGCGGCACCAGCACGATGTGGAACGCCAGCGTGAACGCCATCTGCGCCCGCGCCCAGGGGACCGGGTCCACCGCCAGGACGTGCACCCCGGCCTCCCCTCGTCAGCCCAGCCGCTCCAGCAGGTGGTCGCCGACCCGCAGGGCGTTGGCCATGGCGGTGAGGGCGGGGTTCACCGCGCCGATGCTGGGGAAGAAGCTGGTGTCGACGGCATAGAGGTTGTCGACCTCGTGCGCCTTGCAGTTTGCGTCGAGCACCGCGGTGGCGGGGTCCGTGCCGAACCGGGCGGTTCCGGCCTGGTGGGCGACACCCGCCACCGGGATGCTGGTCTTCAGGTACGCGTGCCGGGGGATCAGGTGGTCCGGGTGCATCCCCAGGTGCCCGAGCATCGACCGCAGCTTGTGGTACAGCTCCTCGGCCGGGACCTGGTTCGTGGCCGTGTACGCCAGCTGCACGTTGCCGTCGGGGGCCAGCGTGACCCGGTTCTCGGGCCGGGGCAGGTCCTCGGTCGACAGCCAGAAGTCGACGGCGTGCTCCGCGATGTCCCGCAGCGCGAAGCCCGGCGCCAGCTTGGTCTCCAGCGGCTTCTCGCCCTTGTACATCTCGGCCTGCGACTTGCCGACCATCTGGATGTTGCCGAGCGGGTAGCCGCCGTCGCCGTGCCCGCCGCCGGTGAGGTAGAAGTCGTTGAGCCCGAGCGTCTTCTGGAACACGGTCGGGTTGGGCTCGTGCGACAGGGCCAGCACCGCCTGGCTGTTGTGGAACATGTAGTTCCGCCCGACCTGGTCGGAGCCGTTGGCGAGCCCGTGGGGGTGGGCCTCGCCGGCCGAGGCCAGCAGCAGCTTGGCCGTGTTGGCGGCTCCGCACGACACGACGACGATGTCGCCGGTCAGCGTCTCGGTCCCGCCCTCGACCTCGACCACGACGCCGGTGACGGTACGCCCCGAGGGGTCGGTCTCCAGCCGGACCGCCCGGGCGTTGCGGAGCAGCGTCACGTTGGGCTGGGTCAGGGCGGGCCGCACGGCCAGCACGTCGGCGTCGCTCTTGGCGTGCAGCGGGCAGGGGAACCCGTCGCAGAACCCGCAGCGCACGCAGGTGCTGTACGCCATGTCGGACGGGTCGAGCCGCACGCCGCACGGCGCGTGGAACGGGTGGTAGCCGGCCGCCGCCAGGTCGTCGGCCAGCTGCTGGATGCGGGGCTCGTGGGCCAGGGCCGGGAACGGGTAGTCGCCCGACGCCGGTGGCTCGGTCGGGTCCTCGCCGCGGGCGCCGTGCACCTCGTAGAGGGCCTCGGCCTGCGTGTAGTACGGCTCGAGGTCGGCGTAGGAGATGGGCCAGGCCGGCGACAGGCCGTCGTGGTGGCGCAGCTCGCCGAAGTCCTCGGCCCGCAGGCGGTAGAGCGCCGCCCCGTAGAGCTTGGTGGCGCCGCCCACGAAGTAGTGGATCTGGGGCTGGAACGGGTGGTCGTGCTCGTCGTACCAGGTGTCGGGCGAGATGTAGCGGCCCTCGACGAACACGTCGGCCGTGTCCCAGTTGGCCGGCTCGCGCGGCAGCCAGTCGCCGCGTTCCACGATCAGGACCCGCTTGCCGGACGGGGCGAGGCGGTGGGCCAGCGTGCCGCCGCCCGCGCCGCTGCCGATGATGATGACGTCGTAGGAGGTGGTCACATCAGCTCCTCCAACCGCTCGGCGGCGATGATCCGGCCCGCGGCCTCGATCAGCGCCAGATGGGAGAACGCCTGGGGGAAGTTCCCCAGGTGGTGGGCGTTGTCGGTGTCGAACTCCTCGGCGTACAGGCCGAGCGGCGAGGCCACCCGGAGCAGCCGCTCCATCAGGTCGCGGGCCCGGCGCCGCTCCCCCACGATGGCGAGGGCGGACACGAGCCAGAACGAGCAGATGAGGAAGGTGCCCTCCTTGCCGGACAGGCCGTCGTCGGTCTCGTCGGTGCGGTAGCGCAGCACGAAGCCGTGCTCGCTGAGCTCGTCGGCGATGGCCAGCACGCTCGCCCGCAGCCGGGGGTCGTCGGCGGGCAGGAAGCCGAAGATGGCGGCCAGCAGGGTGGAGGCGTCGAGCGCGTCCGTGGCGTAGTGCTGGCGCAGGACGCCGCCGTCGCTGACCCCGTGGGCGAGGATGTCGTCCCGGATCTGCTCGGCGGTGGCCCGCCAGGTGTCGTGGGCCTCGCCGTCGCCCCGCATGGTGGCGAGGGACGCGGCGCGGTCCAGCGCCACCCAGCACATGAGCTTGGACGACACGTAGTGCTGGGGCGCGCCGCGGGCCTCCCAGATGCCCTGGTCCGGGTTCTGCCACACCGCGGTGGCACAGGCGGCCTGGGACTGGACCAGGGGCCACAGGCCGCGGGGCAGGCGCTCGCTGCGGCGGGTGTGGAGCAGGATGGAGTCGAGCACGGCGCCGTAGACGTCGTTCTGGCGCTGGTCGAAGGCGCCGTTGCCGACCCGCACCGGCCGGGCGCCGTCGTAGCCGGAGAGGTCGTCGCGGGTGGTCTCGGTCAGGTCGCGCCGGCCGTCGATGCCGTACATGATCTGCAGCCCGCCGTCGTCCACGGGATCGAGCTCGGCCACGAACTGCATGAACTCGTCGGCCTCCCAGTCCAGGTTCAGGTAGTGCAGGGCCTGGAGCGTGAACGTCGAGTCCCGCATCCACGTGTAGCGGTAGTCCCAGTTGCGCTCGCCGTGGGGCGTCTCGGGCAGCGACGTGGTCAGGGCGGCCACGGTCGCCCCCGTGGGCATGTAGGTCAGGCCCTTGATGGCCAGGGCCGAGCGCTGGATCGGCTCACGCCAGCGGTGGTCGGGCATGCGGGCGCCGTCGAGCCAGTGGCGCCAGTAGCGCACGGTCGCCGCCAGCCGCGCCTCGGCGTCCGCCGCGTCGGCGGGCGCGGCCCCCGCCTCGGCCCACGACAGCGCGCAGAACACGCTCTCGCCCTCCTCCAGCACGTGGCGGGCCCGGGCGCGGCCGCCCTCCAGGCCCAGCGCCATGTCCGTGGCCAGGCGGACCGTCACGCCCGCGGCGGTGGCGTCGGCCGCGTGGCGGTCGTCGCCCACCAGCGCCCAGTCCGCGGTGGTGCGCCCGTAGTCGAACACGGGCTCGCACACCAGCTCCATCTCCACCGCCCCCTCGATGCAGCGGGCGGAGCGCACCAGCATGTGCTCGGCGTCGTCGTCGGCCGGGGGCCGGGTGTGGGGCGTGACGGTGTCGTCCCCGGCGCGGGGGCCCATGGTGAGGGCGTCGGTCACCACGACCCAGCCGCCGGGCGTGTGCCAGGTGGTCACCAGCACGTTGGTCCCGGGCTCGTACTGGCGGGCGTTGGGGACGTTGATGCTGAACGGCCCGAACCGGAACGCGCCGGCCTCCCGGTCGAGCAGCGTGCCGAACACGCTGGGGGCGTCGAAGCGGGGCACGCACAGCCAGTCGATCGAGCCGTCCGGGCACACCAGGGCGCCGGTGTGGCAGTCGGACAGGAAGGCGTAGTCCTCGATGGGCGGGAACGGCGAGATCCCGATGGCCTCGGTCTCGGTGGCGGCGCTCATGCGTCGAGCCACGGTCCGTGCCAGCCGGAGTGCCCGGCCACCAGGCGGTCCGCCTCGGCGGGGCCCCACGAGCCCTGGGCATAGGAGTGGACCGGCGGTGGGTCGTCGAGCAGCGGCTGCATGATGCGCCACTGCTCCTCCACGCCGTCCTGGCGGGTGAAGCGGGTGGGGTTGCCGACCAGCGCGGCGTGCAGCAGCACCTCGTACGGTGTCGCCCCCTCGCCGCCCTGCTCGGAGAAGAGGAGGTCGAACGTGACGGGCTCGGGCTCGCGCTGGTCGCCCCGCTTGGCCTCGACCTGGAGCTGCGAGCCCACCGTCGGGTCGAGCCGGACCACGAACTGGTTGTGCTCGACCTTGCGGTTGCTGACGATGCCGAAGCCGAGCCGCGGCGCCCGCCGGAACACGAGGCGGACCTCGGTCTGGGTGGCGGTCAGGTGCTTGCCGGTGCGGATGTAGAACGGCACCCCGGCCCAGCGCCAGTTCTCGATGTCGAGGCGCATGGCCACGTAGGTCTCGGTCGTCGTACCCGCCGCGACGCCGGGGGTGTCGAGGTAGCCCTCGTACTGGCCCCGCACGTAGTGGTCGGGGTCCGCGGCGTGGATCGCCCGGAACACGCCCAGCTGCGCGTCCTTCAGCGTGGACGGGTCCCGCCCCGCGGGCGGCTCCATGGCGGTGGCCGCCACCACCTGGAGGAGGTGGTTGACGACGACGTCGCGCAGGGCGCCGACGGGGTCGTAGAAGTGGCCCCGGGTCTCGACCCCGAAGGCCTCCGCCATGGTGATCTCCACGCAGTCCACGAAGCCCCGGTTCCAGATCGGCTCCAGGACCGTGTTGGCGAAGCGCAGGTAGAGCAGCTCCTCGGTGCCCATCTTCCCGAGGAAGTGGTCGATCCGGTAGATCTGCTCCTCGCGCAGGTGCTGGTGGACCTCGTCCGCAAGCGCCCGGGCGGACTCGAGGTCGTGGCCGAAGGGCTTCTCGATCACGACCCGGGCCGAGCCGGTCAGGCCGGCGTCGTCGAGGCCGGCCACCACCGTGCCGAACAGGAACGGCGGGATCTCCAGGTAGAACACCGGCGACTCGGCGCCCTTGATGGCCTCCGCCACCCGCCCGTAGGTCGCGGAGTCGCCGAAGTCCCCCGACACGTAGCTGAACCGTGCGACCAGCCGGTCGAACACGGCCTCGTCCAGCGTCTCCCCGGTCCCCTCGATCGAGGTCCGGGCCCGCTCGGCCAGCTGGTCCTCGGTCCAGTCGTCGACCGCCACCCCGACGATGGGGCAGTCGAGCAGGCCGCGGCGCTCCAGGCGGTAGAGCGATCGGAACGTCATCACCTTGGCCAGGTCCCCGGTGATCCCGAAGATGACCAGGATGTCGGCGGGTGTCGCCATGCCGCTGTCCTCCCGTGGTTCAGGGCTCGTCCGTGCGGACGCTGATCCTTCCCGAGCGCTCGTGGCTGAACCCGGCCCAGGTCCAGTCCACGGCCGCCTTGGCCCGGTCCTCGCCGGTCGAGAGCAGGGCCAGGTGGACCGCGCCCCACGCCAGCCAGGCGGTGCGGCCCTTCATCGTGTGGCCGCCGCGGGTCTGGGCCACCGCCGCGCCCCGGCCGATCGTGGCCATCGTGCCCTTGTCGTGGTAGCGGAACGGCTCGGTCGGCTCGCCCGCCACCAGGTGGGCGATGTTGTGGGCCGCGTGCTCGCCGGCCTGGAGGGCGACCGAGCCGAGCTGGGGCAGGGCGCGGTCGTCGCCTTCGACCGTGGTCCAGGCGATGTCGCCGACCACGAACACCTCGGGGTGGCCGGCCAGGCTCAGGTCTCCCTCGGTGGGCACCCGGTCGCCGTGCCGGAGCTCGATCCCGAGTGTCCTCACGAGCGGGTTGGCGGCCAGCCCGGCCCCCCACACCCGCGTGCGGGTGGGGATCACCTCGCCCGATGCGAGCGTCACCCTGTCCGGCTCGACCTTGGCGACGACCTCGCCGGTGCGGACCTCGACGCCCCGCTTCGTGAGCGCCCGCCGCGCGTAGGACCGGATGTCGGACCGGAACATGCCGAGGAGGTCGGGGCCCGCCTCCAGCAGGATGACGTGCGCCTTGCCCTCGGGGATGTCGGGGTAATCGTGCGCGAAGTCGTGGCTGTACAGCTCGGCGAGGGCGCCGGCGCTCTCCACGCCGGTGGGGCCGCCGCCCACGATGGCGACGTTGAGCGCCCCCGCGTCGACCAGGGACGGGTCCCGGTCGGCGTCCTCCCACTCCGCCAGCACGTGGGCCCGGAGCCGCACGGCGTCGGCCAGGGTGTAGAGCGGGAAGGCGTGCTCGGCGGCGCCCTCCACGCCGAAGAACGTGGCCTGGGCGCCGAGCGCGAGGACCAGGTAGTCGTAGGCCATCGGCTCGCGCCGGGCGAAGGACACCTGGCGGGCGTCGAGGTCGATGCCGGTCACGTCGCCGGAGTGCACGGTCGCGCCAGGGTGGTCGCGCAGCAGGTCGCGCAGTGGATGGCCCACGGCCGACGTGTCCAGCAGGTCCGTCGCCACCTGGTAGAGGAGCGGCTGGAACGTGTGGTAGTCGTTCCGGTCGACGACGGTCACGTCCACGCCGGCGTCGCGCAGGTTCACGGCCGCGCCGAGGCCACCGAAGCCTCCGCCGAGGACGACGACGTGTGGTTGCCGGAGCGAAGCATCCACCTCACCCACCGTGCGCGACGGGAGCGGTCGGCCGCTTCCCCCGGAATGGGTGAAAGGCCCCTTCACGGCATCTCCACCCTGTCTCCAAGACCCGGGACGCCCGGCAGCGGATAGTGGGTCCGTGCCCAGTCGAGCGACCCAGGAGGCCCCATGCGTGTCGGCGACACTGCCCGCCGGACCCGCACCGTCACGATGCGGGACATCGAGCTGTTCACCGAGCTCACGGGCGACCGGAACCCGCTGCACTACGACGAGGCGGTGGCGGCCGCGACCCGGTTCGGGGGCGTGATCGTACAGGGAGGCGTGACCTCCGGACTGCTCAACGCGGTCGTCGCCGAGGACCTCCCCGGCCCCGGCACCGTGTTCCTCCACACCGACTGGCGCTTCCTGGCCCCCGTGAAGCCCGGCGACAAGATCACCGCAGAGGTCGAGGTCATCGGCCTGCGCGAAGACAAGCCCGTGGCCACCTTGCGGACCACGATCACCGACCAGGACGGGCGCATCGTCCTCGACGGCAAGGCCGTCACCTGGTCGGAGCCGCTGCCAGCAGCAGCGGATTCCCCCCAACAAGCGAAGAGGAGCACAGATGGCGGACTTCCCGCACATGACGCACGTGGCGATCACCGTGAGCGATCTGAACGTCAGCGTCCCCTGGTACAAGACCCTGCTCGGTAGCGACCCGGTCCTCGACGAGAACACCGGACCGTTCCACCACACCGTGTTCGCCCTCGGCGACATGCTGTTCGGTCTGCACCAGTTCCCGACCCCCGGCCCCGGCGGCGGGTTCGACGAGCGCAACACCGGCCTCGACCACATCGCCTTCGGCGTCGCCGACCGGCACGAGCTCGAGGCGTGGGGGGATCGCCTCGACGAGATGGGCGTCGCCCACAGCGACATCGTGGACGCCCACTACGGCTCGGGCCTCTCGTTCCGGGACCCCGACAACATCGCGCTGGAGCTGTTTGCCCCTCCGGCGTGATCACGGTGGACCCATGGCACAGGGGTCTTGGCGGGGACCCCTGTGCCACCATGTCGGCGGTGCGGTTCGGGACATGCGAGCTCAGCTTCGAGCGGCTGGAGCTCAGGCGGGACGGCAAGCCGGTGCCCGTCGAGCCCCAGGTCTTCGACGTTCTCGCCTACCTGGCCACCCACCGCGACCGCGTGGTGACGAAGAACGAGCTGCTCGACGAGGTCTGGTCCGACCGCTTCGTGTCCGAGTCGGCGCTGACGAGCCGCATCAAGTCGGCCCGCCGGGCCGTGGGCGACACCGGCCGCGACCAGCGCATCATCCGCACGATCCACGGCCGCGGCTACCGCTTCGTGGCCGAGGTGGGCGAGACGGCGCTCTCCCCGGCCGTCTCGCCCACGGCGCCGACGGCTGCGCCGCCTGACCCCGCGGCCGCGTCGGCCCGGGTGTCCGACGTGCTCGACACCCTGGCGGAGGGTCGGGGGATCGCGCTGCGGATCGAGGGCTCGTCCCGGGCCACCCGCACCGACCTGCTCCACCGGCTGGCCGACGACGGGCGCCGCCGCGGCCTGGCCGTGGGCATGTCGGCCCCCTCCATCACCGCGACCGACCCGTTCGCATGCGTGGCCGACGCCCTGGACGAGATGACGCAGCGCCAGCCCGCTCTGCTGGTCGAGGTCCCCGAGCGGTGCCGGGCCGAGCTGGAGCGCGTGTTCGAGGGCCACGGCCCGTCCACCCGCCAGCGCTGGCTGGTGGCGGCGCGGGAGCTGTTGATGGTGGCGGCCGAGCGGACCGGGGTCGTGCTGGCCGTCGATCACGTCGAGCACGCCGAGCCCGAGGCGCTGGCCCTGATCGACGACGTCGCCCGCCTCACCCGCAGCCACCGCATCGCCGTCGTCATCGCCGGGCACCCGCACGTCGCGCCCGACCTCTGGTCGCCAACGGTCGCCGACTGGTTCGAGGTCGCCGACCTCGGCGCGGAAGGCCCTGGCCCGGACCACGACGACGGCGCCGACAGCGGGCCGGCGGTGCTGCCCGACCTGCCGGGCGACCGGATCGACGCGCTGCGCCTGGTGGCGCTGGCCGGCGACGGCTTCGACGAGCTCGACGTCCGGGTGGCCGCCGGGCTGGACGAGCGCGGCGCCCACCGGCTGGTGGAGGCCGTGCTGCGCTCCGGGACCGTCGTGGCCGACGCCGGCGGCTACCGCTTCGCGTCGGCCGGGACCGTCGACGCCCTGGTCGCGGGGCTGTCGGCGCCCCGCCGGGCGCTGGCCCTCGGCGACATGGCCCGGGGCCTGGCCGCCCTCGGCGCCGACCCGGCCCGGGTGGCCGAGCGCTTCGTCGCCGCCGGCAGCCCGGCGGAGGCCGCGCCCCACGCGCTGGCCGCCGCCCGCCGCGCCGCCGGTGTCCAGCTCCACCGCGAGGTGCTGCGCTGGACCGACGTGGCCCGCGGCCACGTGGACGGCGACGACGAGGCCGAGCTGCGGGCGCTGCGGGCCGACGCGCTGTTCAGCGTCGGCGATCCCGGCGCGGTGATCGCCTACCGCAGCGCCCTCGGGCTGGCGTCACCCGAGGCCGCCCGCGGGCTGCGGGCCCGCCTGGCCCGGGCCGCGCTCTACGCGGGGGACGTGGCCACCGCGGGCGAGGCGCTGGCGGGGCTGGAGCCCGACGGCGGGCCCGACGATGCCGCGGTGCTGCACGCCCAGGGGATGCTCGCCTACTTCTCCGGCGACCTCGACGCCGCGGGCGCGGCCGCCGACACCATCCGGGGCCTGGCCGTGGCGGGCGGTGCGCCGGTCAAGGTCCTCGACGGCATCACCCTGCAGGGCCTGGTCGCCCACAACCGGGGCGAGTGGTTCGACCGGCTCGGGCGCGAGCTGCGGGCCACGAGCGAGAGCCCGGCCCTGGCGACGACCGTGTTCGACTCCCACCTGTGCGTGGCCGAGTACCTCCTGTACGGGCCGACCCCCTACGACGAGGTGATCCGCCTCGCCACCCAGCTGCGCCACCAGGCCGAGGAGCTCGGCGCCCGGCCGGCCGCAGCGTTCGCCACCACGGTCACGGGCGAGGCCGCGCTGCTGGCGGGCGACCTCGACACCGCCCGGCGCGACCTCACCGACGCCATCGACATGCACACCGAGCTGGGGGCGGACATCGGCCGCTCCCACGCCCTGCAGCGCCTGGCCGAGCTCCACCTGATCGAGGGCGAGCCGGCCGAGGCCCGGCGGCTGCTGCGCCGGGCGCTGCTGATCGCCCGCTGGACGCCGCTCTCGTCGCACCTGCTCCAGCGCATCTACGGCACCCTCGTGGCCGCGGCACCCGACACCGAGGCGGCCCTGGCCGTCGTGGAGGAGTCGGCCGAGGCGGCCGACGAGCACACGACCTGCATCATGTGCCACGTCATGATCGCGGTCCCCGCGGCCATCGCCTTCGCCGAGGGTGGCCGCCTGGACGAGGCCCGCGCCTGGCTGGCCGAGGCCGAGGTGTCGGCCGCGCTGTGGCAGGGCACGGCCTGGCAGGCGGCGGTGCGCGAAGCCCGCGCCCACCTGGTCCGGGCCGAGGGCGACGAGCCGGCCGCCCGGCGGCTGCTGGGCGAGGCCGCCGGGCTGTTCGACGAGGCCGGCCAGCCCCTAGACGCCCAGCGGTGCCGGGACGCCCTCGACGCGCTCGACGTCCCCGCGCCCTGACTCGGCGACCTCGGGCATCGTGAAGTTCTCCTCCGCGAACCAGGACCGGTAGCGGTCCTCGCCCATCGCGGCCAGCACCGGCGCCGTCTGGGTCGCCTGGGCCCGCAGGGCGGCGAGCTTGGTGTCGGCTCCCTCGTCGTCCAGGCTGACCGTGACGGCGACGCCGTCGTCCGGCGTGCGCACGGGCAGCCCGGGCGGGAAGATGCCGAGCTCGGTGTGGACGTCGGCGAAGCGGTCGGCCCAGCGGGCGGTGCTCGTGGCCCGCAGCAGCCGCGGCCGGCGGGCCGGGCGCAGGGACCGCCAGGCGGCGTCGACCCAGCCGGCCACCGCCTGGTGGTCGGAGTGGCCGGTCATGCCGTCGGGACCGAACGTGACGATCGTGGCCGGACGGACCTCCGCGATCAGGTCGGCGACGATGCGCACGCCCATGCCCCGGTCGATGCCGGCGAGCGTCCCGTCCTCCAGGCCGACGCAGCGGTGCTCGTCGACGCCCAGGATCGCCATGGCCGCCTTGATCTCGTGGTCGCGGGTGCGGGCCAGGCGCTCCGGCGGCCAGAGGGCCGGGTCGTCGGTGCCGTGCTCGCCCCGGGTCATGGTGACGCAGACGACCCGCCGCCCGGCCTGGCGGGCCAGCATCATGAGGCCGGACGAGAGGTAGGTCTCGTCGTCGGGATGGGCCCAGACGCCGAGGACGGTCCCCAGCGCGGCGGCGTCCTTGGGGGTGCGGATGACGGCGCTCATCGGCCCGCCGCCCAGGTCAGGCCCCACAGCACGGGCATGCCCGCCGCGATGGCGACGAGCGGCGACCCGCTCCGCCGGGCGGCCACGACGGCCACCGCGGCGGCGGCCACGGGCGCCAGCACGTCGAGCGGTCCGGCCGTGGCGGTGGTGGCCCGGGCCGCGACGGCGTCGGCGGCCACCGCCGCGAACGTCACCGGGACCGCGTAGGCCGAGATCCGCTCGACCCGGTCGAGCGCGCCGACCCGATCCACGAGCACGGCCGGCACGAGCCGGAACGAGTAGCTCGCGGCACCGGCCACGAGCAGGGTGAGCCACACGGTCATCGGTGGTCCTCCGAGGTGGGTGTCGATGGTAGCGACAGCGCGGCCACGGTGAGGCCGGCCACGATGGCGGTCAGCACGCCGAGGTGCAGGGGCATCGCCCGGCCCACGGTCGCCACGGCGATGGCGACGACGGCGGCGCGCAGGCCCGTGCGGTCGGTGATGCGGCGCTGGGTCTCGCCCAGCAGGAAGAGCGGGACGACGAAGGCCAGCTGCAGGCCGGTGGGCAGGGCGCCGGCGGAGAGCACGCCGATGCCGCTGGCCGTCAGCCAGGTGGCGCACAGGACGACGGCGGCGCCCATGTAGTGGTCGTGGGCCTCGGCGAGCGCGCCGGCTTCGCCGCCGGCGGCGTCGGCACGGGCGTAGCCGTCCGCGCCGACGGCGAAGCTGGGATCGACGAGCAGGTAGCAGGCCAGCGCCCGCCACCAGCGCGGCGTGTCGCGCCAATGGGCGCCCGAGGCCGCCGAGTAGACGAGGAGGCGGGCGTTGATGGCGAGCACGGTGGCCACCACCACGAAGGTGGCGGCCCCGGCGTCGAACAGGCCCACCGCGGCCACCTGGGCGCCACCGGAGTAGAACAGCGGGCCGGTCAGCCAGCCGGCCAGGGCCGGCACGTCGGCCTTCCCGGCGGCGACCCCGACGACCAGGCCGTAGGTGGCCATGCCGGGCAGCCAGGTGGCCATGGCCCGCGCGCCGGCCCGGTGCCCCGGCCGGATGGCCAGGTGCGGGAGGGTGCGGGGGCGGGCGAGGGCGACCACGGGCCCCAGCGTGCGCCCGCGCGCTTGACGCATGCTTGGAGGCCACGTGGAGAAACGGTGACGGCGCCGGATCGGGCCCTGACACTTTTCCCTGACGCTCTTGTCACCGACTTGACCGCCGGGTCAAGATTGGGGGCATGGCGATCGACAAAGAGGCGCTCCGGGCGAAGTACCGGGCGGAGCGCGACAAGCGCCTCCGCCCCGACGGCAACGCGCAGTACCTGCGGCTCAAGGGCACCCAGCACGAGCACTACCTGGTGGACCCCTACACCCCGGTGGTGGAGCGCGAGCCGTTGACCGACCACGTCACGTTCGCGTTCATCGGCGGCGGGTTCGCCGGGCTGGTCACCGGGGCCCGGGTCAAGGAAGCCGGCATCGAGGACGTCCGCATCATCGAGAAGGGCGGCGACTTCGGCGGGACCTGGTACTGGAACCGCTACCCCGGAGCCATGTGCGACACCGCGTCGTTCGTGTACATGCCGCTTCTCGAAGAGACCGGGCACATGCCGAGCGAGAAGTACGCCCACGCGCCCGAGATCCTCGAGCACTGCCAGCGCATCGGGAAGCATTTCCGCCTCTACGACGGAGCCCTGTTCCACACCGAGGTCACCGACCTGGAGTGGGACGACGACGCCTCGGTCTGGATCATCTCCACCAACCGCGGCGACCGCTTCACGGCCCAGTTCCTCGGCATGGGCACCGGACCGCTGCACGTCCCCAAGCTCCCCGGCATCCCCGGCCTCGACGACTTCGGGGGCCACACGTTCCACACCAGCCGTTGGGACTACGAGTACACCGGCGGCGACCCGGCCGGCGCGCCGATGGACCGCCTGCGCGACAAGCGGGTCGGCATCATCGGCACCGGGGCCACCGCGGTGCAGTGCATCCCCGAGCTGGCCCGGGCCTGCGGCGAGCTCTACGTCTTCCAGCGCACGCCCAGCTCGGTCGACGTCCGCGACAACCGGCCGACCGATCCCGACTGGTTCGCGGAGATCGCCACGCCCGGCTGGCAGCAGCGCTGGCTGGAGAACTTCACCGCCAACCAGGCCGGCGGGGTGGCCGAGGAGGACCTGGTCATGGACGGGTGGACCGACCTGTCCCGCCGGTTCCGCAGCCGGATCATGTCGCTGCCGCCCGAGGACCTCGTGCCCGACAAGATGATGGCGGCGTTCGAGGACGCCGACTTCGAGAAGATGGAGGAGATCCGCTCCCGGGTCGACTCGCTCGTCGAGGACCAGGACACCGCCCAGGCGCTCAAGGCCTGGTACCGCCAGCTGTGCAAGCGGCCGTGCTTCCACGACGAGTACCTGCAGTCCTACAACGAGCCGGGCACCCACCTGATCGACACGGACGGCAAGGGCGTCGAGCGGATCACCGAGGCCGGCGTGGTGGTGGCCGGCGTCGAGTACCCGCTCGACTGCATCATCTACGCCTCCGGGTTCGAGGTCGGCACCCCGTTCGAGAGCCGCAACGGCTACGACCCCCGCGGGCTCGACGGCCGGCCGCTCTCGGAGCACTGGGCCGAGGGCATGCGCACCAAGCACGGCACCCACGTCCACGGGTTCCCGAACCTGTTCATCGTGCAGCCCACCCAGGGCGCCAACCTGATCTCGAACGTCCCCCACAACCTGGTGGAGGCGGGTACGACCATCGCCCTCGTCGTGAAGCACGCGCGGGCCGAGGGCCACGACCGGGTCGAGCTCACCGCCGAGGCCGAGCAGGAGTGGCTCGACCTGCTGGCCTCGGGCCCCGGCCTGATCATCGGCTCCCCCGACTGCACCCCCGGCTACTACAACAACGAGGGCCAGCCCGGCGGCCCGGGCGCGTGGACGTTCGTCGGCTACCCCATGGGCGCCACGGCGTACTTCACCTACCTGGAGGAGTGGCGCACGAGCGGCGACTTCGAGGGCCTCGCCTTCCGCTAGAGACATGTTCCCTGGGGGCCGCGCCACCGAGCTGCGGCCCGGCCCCCAAATCGCGGACTCTTGGGCTGCGGCTCACGCCCTGGTCCGGTGATCACCCCGCGGGATGTGCGGGCTGGGGGAGACTTGGGCGATGGCTGGTGCCCGCCTGTTTGCCGGCGCGGCCGACGCACCCCGGGCACGGCGGGCCACCGACGTTCTCGCGGTCGTGCTCGGCGGCGTCGGGCTGCTCTTCCTGAGCCTGGCCGAGTCGCCGCTGCCGGCCATCTTCCGGCCGGTCAACCGGGTCATCGCCGCCCTGCCCGACCTGCTCACCGCGCTGTGGCAGGTGGCGGTCGGCCTGCTGGTCTGGTGGGGCCTCGCCCTGCTGCTCGCCGCGCTCGTCCGGCGCCGCCTGTCGGTCGCCCGGGACCTGGCGCTCAGCGCCGCGCTGGCCGGGGTCCTGTCCTATGCGGTGGCCCAGGCCGTCCACGCCGGCTGGCCGCCCGGCAGCCACTGGCACCTGTACGGGCCGCCCGCCTGGTATCCGGCGGTGCAGCTGGCCGTGCCGGCCGCGGCGATCATCACCGCCTCCCCCCACCTCACCCGGCCGGCCCGCCGGCTCGGGCGCTGGCTGATCGCCGGGGCGGCCGCGGGCGTGGTCGCACTGGCCGCCACCAGCATCCTCGGGGCCACGGCCGGCGTCGTGGCCGCGGTCATCGCCGCGGGCCTGGTCCACCTCGCGTTCGGCTCGGCCGCCGGCCGGCCCGGCCTCGACGGGGTCCGCCAGGCGCTGGCCGAGCTGGGCGTGGCCACGTCCGCGCTGGGAGAAGCGGAGCGCCAGGAGGCCGGGGTCTTCACCGTCGACGCGCTCGACGCCGAGGGCGCCCCGATCGTCGTGCGGGTCTACGGCCGTGACGCCTACGACACCGCGCTGGTCTCGACCCTGTGGCGGGCGGTCTGGCTGCGCCGGCCGGGCACCCAGCTGCGGCTCAGCCGGCTGGCGCAGGTCGAGCACGAGGCCCTGCTCACCCTGCTGGCGGCCCAGGCCGGGATCGCCACCGACCAGGTGGTCGTGGCCGGCAGCACCGCCGACGACGACGCCCTGCTGGTCATGCGCCGGTCCGGGACGCCGCTCAGCGACCGCGCCGAGGGCGTCGATGCCGGCCTGCTGGCCGAGGGCTGGCGGGTGCTGGCCCGGCTGCACGCCGCCGGCGTCCGCCACGGTCAGGTCGACGCCCGCCACCTGGCCGTCACGCCCGACGGGCTCGGCCTCATCGGGTTCCGCGGCGGCACGGTCGCTCCCACCGTCGGCCAGCGCCGCACCGACCAGGCGCAGTACCTGGTGACGACCACCCTGCTGGCCGGAGCGGACGAGGCGATCGCCGCCGCCCTCGAGGCGCGCGGGCCCG
>DATBGF010000403.1:0-6400 GCA_036558145.1 Acidimicrobiales bacterium | reverse complement strand
ACGGCTTGCGCCGCACGGCCTCGGTGAGCTGGCCGCCCTCCTCGTAGCCGACGTAGCCCGGGGGCGAGCCGACGAGGCGGGAGACCGTGTGCTTCTCCATGTACTCGGACATGTCGAGCTGGATCAGCGCCGACTCGTCGCCGAAGAGGAACTCGGTGAGGGTCTTGGCCAGCTCGGTCTTGCCGACGCCCGAGGGGCCCAGGAAGATGAACGACCCGCTGGGACGCTTGGGGTCCTTCAGGCCGGCCCGGGTGCGGCGGATGGCCTGGCTGACGGCCCGGATGGCGTCTTCCTGGCCCACGACCCGCTTGTGCAGCTCGTCCTCCATGCGGAGGAGCTTCTGGGTCTCCTCCTCGGTGAGCTTGTAGACTGGGATGCCGGTCCACACCGAGAGCACCTCGGCGATGGCTTCCTCGTCGACCTCGTCGAACAGGTCGACGCCCGAGTCCTTGATCTCGCGCTCCTTGGCCTCCTTGCGGGCCAGGAGCTCCTTCTCGGTGTCGCGCAGGCGGCCGGCCTCTTCGAAGTCCTGCCGCTCGACGGCCTTCTTCTTGGACTCGACGACCGAGGCCAGCTCGTTCTCGAGGTCCTTGTAGTCGGCCGGGGTCTGCATGCGCTTGATGCGCAGCCGGCTGCCCGCCTCGTCGATCAGGTCGATCGCCTTGTCGGGCAGGAACCGGTCGGAGATGTAGCGGTCGGCCAGGTTGGCCGAGGCCACCAGGGCCTGGTCGGTGATCGTGACCCGGTGGTGGGCCTCGTAGCGGTCGCGCAGGCCCTTGAGGATCTCGATGGTGTGGGCGACCGTGGGCTCGTCGACGGTGATCTTCTGGAAGCGGCGCTCGAGGGCGGCGTCCTTCTCCAGGTGCTTGCGGTACTCGTCGAGCGTGGTGGCGCCGATGGTCTGCAGCTCGCCCCGGGCCAGCATGGGCTTGAGGATCGAGGCGGCGTCGATGGCGCCCTCGGCGGCACCCGCACCCACCAGGGTGTGGATCTCGTCGATGAACAGGATGATGTCGCCGCGGGTGCGGATCTCCTTGAGCACCTTCTTCAGGCGCTCCTCGAAGTCACCGCGGTAGCGGCTGCCGGCGACCAACGCGCCCAGGTCGAGCGTGTAGAGCTGCTTGCCCTTCAGCGTCTCGGGCACGTCGTTGGACACGATGTTCTGGGCCAGGCCCTCGACGATCGCCGTCTTGCCGACGCCGGGCTCGCCCACCAGCACCGGGTTGTTCTTGGTGCGGCGGGACAGGACCTGCATGACCCGCTCCATCTCGCGGGCCCGGCCGATCACGGGGTCGAGCTTCTTCTCGCGGGCGAGCTGGGTCAGGTTTCGGCCGAACTGGTCGAGGACCAGCGAGCCGGTGGGCTGGGTCTCGGTGGCGCTGCCACCGGCGGCCGCCCCGGCCTTCTCGCCGGGAGGCCCGCCCGAGCCCTGGTAGCCCGAGAGGAGCTGGATGACCTGCTGGCGGACCCGGGACAGGTCGGCGCCCAGCTTGACCAGCACCTGGGCGGCCACGCCCTCGCCCTCACGGATGAGGCCGAGGAGGATGTGCTCGGTGCCGATGTAGTTGTGGCCGAGCTGCAGCGCCTCGCGCAGGGACAGCTCGAGGACCTTCTTGGCGCGGGGAGTGAACGGGATGTGGCCCGAAGGCGAGGAGCCACCCTGGCCGATGATCTCCTCAACCTGCTGGCGTACGGCCTCCAGGCTGATGCCCAGCGACTCCAACGCCTTGGCCGCGACACCCTCGCCCTCGTGGATGAGGCCGAGAAGGATGTGCTCGGTGCCGATGTAGTTGTGGTTGAGAAGCCGGGCTTCCTCTTGGGCCAACACGACGACCCGTCGTGCCCGGTCGGTGAACCGCTCGAACAAAATTCTCCTCCCGCCGGTCGGGGGATCCGTGCAGCGAGTGTACAGCCCACCCCCTGCCAGCAACCCCTCTGCCGTTCGGCCGTCGGGTTCGTAACCGGATCGCGCGCCTCCGTGCACCCCCGGTGGCGGCGGGCGGGTCAGTCCTCCCGGAGGTCGGCCACAGCCTGGCGAACCGCGTCCGCCGAGGTCCCGAGCACCCCCAGGGCCTGGGCGGCCAGCCCCTCGCCCTGCTCCGCCCGGCGCACGAACCCGAGCAGCAGGTCGTCGGTGTCGATGCCGTGACGTCCCCCGGAAACCGCTTCCACCAGGGCCATCTCGGTCACTTCCAGCCCGCTGGCCGCGAACGTCGGCTCCAGCACGCCGGTCGGCTCCGTCACCCGGGGCTGGCCCAGGAGGGCGTCGGCCTTCTCGTGGGCCGCCTCCAGCGTGACGCCCACGGCGTTCAGCGCCCGGGCCCCGCGGCCCTCCCCCTCGGCGATGATCCCGAGGAGCAGGTGCTCCTCCCCCGCGGCCGCCTGCCCGTAGCGCAGCGCCTCGGACTGGGCCAGCAGGACCGCCCGCCAGGCCCCGGCCGTCAGCCGGCGCAGGACGGGCAGGCCCTCCCCCGGCGGGACCTGGACCGCCGGGCCGGGCTCGCCGGAGACCCGGCCCGACCGGGTGATGGAGGACCACAGGCGCCGGCTCCGGCTGGCCCGCACCTCGGGCGGCATCATGGCCCCCACGAGGGCCCGGACCCGCCCGTCCAGCGCCCGGAGGTCGGCCCCGAGGGTGACGATCACCTGGCAGGCCACGCCCTCTCCCTCCCGGATGAGGCCCAGCAGGACGTGCTCGGTGCCGATGTAGTTGTGGCCGAGGCCCAACGCCTCCCGCAGGGACAGCTCCAGCACCTTCTTGGCCCGGGGCGTGAACGGGATGTGCCCCGAGGGCGTGGACTCGCCCCGGCCCACGAGCTCCTCCACCTTGGCGCGGGCGGGCGCCAGCTCGATGCCCTCGGCCGTCAGCGCCTCGTAGGCGGGCCCGCTCGCCACGGCCAGCAGGCCCAGCAGGAGGTGCTCCGTGCCGATGTAGTCGTGGTCGAGCCGGCGGGACTCCTCCTGAGCCAGCACGACCACGCGCCGCGCCCGGTCGGTGAAGCGTTCGAACATGATCCCCTCCCGGTTCCGGGCTCGTGTCGAAGTTAGTTCCCCGCCTCACCTAGCGTTTGGTCGTGGCTCCCCCCCATCCGCTCGTCGATCAGCCCGGCATGCCCGCACTGCGCGAGCGGGTCGAGAAGCGCCTGGCCGCGGCCGTGGAGTCCGATGACCCGGCCATGACCGAGATGGCCTCGCACCTGGTGCGGGCGGGCGGCAAGCGGCTGCGCCCGGTGCTGGCCGCCCTCGCCTCCGCGGCGGGGACCGGCCCGGCGACCGTCGCCGACGACGTCATCACCGGCGGCGTGGCCTGCGAGCTCGTGCACGTGGGCTCGCTGCACCACGACGACGTCATCGACGAGGCCGCCACCCGCCACCGGGTCGACAGCGTCAACGCCCGTTGGGGCAACGTGGCGGCCATCCTGTCCGGCGACTTCCTGCTGGCCCGGGCGTCGGAGCTGGCGGCGTCGCTCGGGACCGAGGTCGCGGCCCTGCTGGCCGCCACCATCGGGCGGTTGTGCGAGGGCCAGGTGCGGGAGCTCCAGCTCGCCTACCGGGTCGACCGCACGCTCGCCGACTACGAGGCGTCGATCGAGGGCAAGACCGCCGCGCTGTTCGCCACCTCCTGCCGCATCGGCGGCCTGGTGGCCGAGGCGCCCCGCCCGCAGGTCGACGCGCTCACCGAGTTCGGCCGGGCCTACGGGCTCGCCTTCCAGGTCGTGGACGACATCCTCGACGTGGTGGCGACCGACGAGGAGCTGGGCAAGCCCGCGGGCCACGACATGGCCGAGGGCGTCTACACGCTGCCCGTGCTCCACACCCTGGGCCAGGAGACGCCGCAGGCCGCCGAGCTGCGGTCGCTGCTCGGCGGCCCCCTGGGCCCGGGGGAACAGACCCGGGCCCTGGCGCTGGTGCGGGAGGGCGACGGCGTCGGCGCCGCCGTCACCCGGGCCCGTGCCCACGTGGACGAGGCGATGGCCGCGCTGGCCGCGCTCCCGCCCTCGCCTGCGGGCGACACGCTGGCCGCCGCGGCCCTCCACCTGGTGGAGGGGCTCGACGGCGGCCCGGTGCCGGGTTAGCTCACGACCTGGAACGTGTCGAGGATGTGGTCCAGGGCGTCGAGGTCGGCGTCGCTGGTGACCTGGACGACCACGACGGCCAGGTAGCTGTCGTCGGCCGGGGCCGCGGCCACCACGAAGTACTGGGTGCCGGTGCCGCCGCAGTCGGTCCACTGATCGTAGCGGCCGACGTACATCGGGTCCGAGTACTCGGACCGGCCGGCGCTGGTGCACTGGCCGGTGGGGGCCAGCAGGTCGAGCACCGAGTCGATGTCGGCGGCGTGGTACTGGTCGGACGCCGCGAACTGCATGCCCGGGGTGGTCCAGGAGTCCATGTAGGACTGGATGTCGGGCGAGGCCCACACCGAGGGGGTCGACACGCCGTTGATGTCCTCGGGGGCGCCGTCGACGTCGGTCCAGGTGTCGGGGACGTCGACCTGGACGGTGCCCGAGTCGTCGGTCACCGTGACGAAGCCCTGGTAGGAGCTGGTGCCGCTGTCGGCGACCTCGTCGTCGTAGGTGTCGGCGAAGGACATGGCGACCTGGAGGGCGGGGCCGTTGAGCTCGCCGTCGAGCACCTCGGAGGTGTCGTAGCGCAGCACCTCCAGGGCCACCGGGTCGGAGGCGTCCCGGCTGCGCAGCACGTCGCAGTAGTCGGACATGGTGCCGTCCGTGGCCAGGTCGAGGTTCTCCATCCGGGTGATGATGTCGCCGGCCTGCACGCCGGCCGAGTCGGCCGGGCTGCCCGACGCCACGGACGAGACCCACACGCCGGCCAGGCCCGAGTCCTCGTCCGCGATGGCCTCGCCGTTGACGCCGATGGACTCGACGTCGTCACCGTTGCGCAGCTGGTCCACGACCGGCTCGGCGATGGCGGCCGGGATGGCGAAGAACTGGGACCCGGCGATGGCCTCGCCGCTGGCGTAGTGGATGCCGACGACCCGGCCGTCCTCGCTGACCAGCGGCCCACCGGAGTTGCCCGGCTCGCCGGCGGCGTCGTGCTGGAGCGTGTAGTCGAGCGAGGCCCACGAGGTGTCGCCGTCGGCCTCGGCCTTGGCCACCACGCCGCGGGTCAGGGTGTACTCGGGGTCGCCGAGCGGGAAGCCGGCCAGGTTGACCTCCAGGCCGGGCCGGGGCCCGCCCTCGTACCACTGGAAGTACGGGTAGCCGTCGCCCTCGATGTCGATGACGGCCAGGTCGTCGCACTCGGACACGCCGAGGACCTTGGCGTTGCGGGGCTGGTCCTCGCCGTTCACGTAGACCTCGAGGGTGGCGGCCCCGGTGACCACGTGGTTGTTGGTCACGGCGATGCCGGCGGGGTCGATGATGAAGCCGGTGCCGGCACCGGCCGCGTTGGCCTGCTCGCCGACCTCGGGATCGCGGAAGGTGCCCCGGGCCACGATCTGGACCACGCCGCTCTGGGCGTCCTCGACGCTGGTGATGGCACCGTCGGCCGCCGGCCGGGCGGCGCCCGACGCGGCGTTCTCGCCGGCGAGGTCGCCGCCGCCGCTGCCGGCGCACGCGCCGAGGATGAAGGCGGCTGCGAGACCAGCCGCGAGGGCGCGCGTGAGCCGCGCGCCGGCAATGGGGGAGGACATTGCCGCCTCTTTCTGTTCGAGGGGCACCGCCTCGGCGCCCCGACCTCTCCGAGTAGGCCCGCGGCCGCTTGGGGCGCGCTTGGCGGGGGGTTGCAGGCGCCTGGAGACTCGTGGGATGGACATGATCCGGGACGCCTGGCAGGGCGTCGTGATCCGCGACGCCGGGCCCGGCGACGTGCCCGCCATCACCGCCATCACCAACGCGCTGATCGAGACCACCACCATCGAGTGGCGGGAGGAGCCGTACGACATCGAGGAGCGCCGGGAGTGGCTCGCGGGCAAGGCGGCGGGTGGCTGGCCGGTGCTGGTGGCCGAAAATGAGGGCGAGGTGGTCGGCTGGGCGGGCTACGGCGACTTCCGGGACACGGCCCGCTGGCCCGGCTACCGCTACACGGTCGAGCACTCCGTCCACGTGCGCCGGGACCACTGGGGCCGGGGCACCGGCCGGCTCCTGCTCGAAGCCCTGGTCGGCCGGGCGGCGGCGGCCGGCAAGCGGGTCATGGTGGCCGCCGTCGACGCCGACAACGCCGCCGCGGTCGCCTTCCACCGGCGGGTCGGCTTCGTCGAGGCGGGCCACCTGCCGGGGGTGGGCGAGAAGTTCGGGCGGCGCCTCGACCTCGTCCTGCTCCAGAGGGAACTCGTGTGACGCCGGCCGGGGGCGTCGGTAGCGTCCGCGCCATGCCGATCGTGCCCGACGCCAAGGACTGGACCTGGGTGCTGGAGCGCCGCTGCCCTGAGTGCGGGTTC